>QCGF01000005.1 GCA_003278175.1 Prochlorococcus sp. AG-363-P15 | reverse complement strand
TTCTTCAGAAGTAAGTGGGCGGATGCCAGGAGGCAACGTAACTGATTCAAGGGGATTTTTATTTGGTTCTAGAACTATTCGGAGACCATTTTTGGGTGTACTGGCCCATGATTGTGAATTAACCGTGGATTTTGCTTCTCCATACTTTGCGAGAGGGATGTTCAGTAATTTTTCTAGTCGCTCTAAATTTGTTAGTCGCCAGCTTTCTAGATTTTTTGTTGGTATTCCAGCCTTCATAAGAGAATCTCGTCCACTTTTTTGTGCATCGATCAGCACTCCCTTCGGTGAAGGGAGTGCTGATAACCAATGTCCACATGAAGCCTTCATCAAGTGCCCTCCGTTTGGCCTTCTTTATTATCTATCCAGTCATAACCTGATTTTTCTAATTCAATTGCGAGCTCTCTTCCTCCTGTGCGAAGAATTTGGCCGGCTGACATAACGTGCACGAAGTCTGGTGTGATTTCATTTAGTAGTCGCTGGTAATGGGTAATTAGAAGAGTTGCAGTGTTTGGTTTGGCGAGTGTTTTTACTCCTGAAGCAACAATACGTAGAGCATCAATATCAAGGCCTGAGTCAGTTTCATCAAGGATTGCCATCACTGGTTCTAGCAGTGCCATTTGAAGAATTTCATTTCGCTTTTTTTCACCACCAGAAAATCCTTCATTAACACTGCGCTCTAAAAAAGCAGGATTCATTTGCACTAATTTCATTCGTTCTTCTACAAGCTCTTCAAATGCAAATGTATCGAGTTCTTCTTTCCCTAGTTTTTCGCGCCTGCTATTGCTAGCTACTCTTAGGAACTCCAGATTGCTGACACCTGGAATTTCTATTGGATATTGAAAACCTAGAAATACTCCTGCACGTGCTCTTTCTTCAGGTTCTAATGCAAGAAGATCTTCATTTTGAAACTGCACTGAGCCTGAGGTCACATTGTATGCAGGATGCCCGGCAATAACTTTGGAAAGAGTACTTTTCCCACTCCCATTACGTCCCATAATGGCGTGAATTTCGCCAGCATGAATTTTTAGATTTACTCCTTTAAGGATTGGCTGATCTTCCACACTTGCATGAAGATCAGTAATCTCAAGAATTAGCTTTGTGTCTTTGCTTTTCACTTCAGATGAGAAATAGTTGTAGGAGGTAGACCACACACGAGGCGAAACGATAAGGCGATATCACATCACCCAACCGAACCTTCTAGTTTTAACGCAAGAAGCTTGTCAGCTTCTGCTGCAAATTCCATTGGTAATTGATTGAACACATCTCTGCAAAATCCGCTGACCATCATTGAGACTGCTTCTTCAAATGCTATGCCTCGACTTTGTAAATAGAACAATTGGTCTTCTGAAATTTTGCAAGTACTAGCTTCATGCTCAATATTGGCTAATGGTTGTTGAGATCGTATGTATGGATAAGTATTTGCAGCTGCATTGTCTCCAATCAACATCGAATCGCATTGGCTGTAATTTCTGGCTCCAGAAGCTTTTGGCCCCATTTGAACTAATCCACGGTAACTGTTACTGGAAGATCCAGCGCTAATGCCTTTACTGACGATTGTTGATCTAGTATTTGCACCAACATGAATCATTTTTGTTCCTGTATCTGCCTTCTGCAGATTATTAGTTAACGCTACCGAGTAAAATTCACCCACTGATCCATCACCTTGAAGAATGCAACTTGGATATTTCCATGTAATTGCTGAGCCTGTTTCTACTTGAGACCAACTAATTTTGCTTTTTCTTCCTCGGCATTGACCACGCTTGGTGACGAAGTTATAGATACCTCCAATACCTTTTTCATTGCCTGCATACCAGTTTTGGACTGTTGAATATTTGATTGCTGAATCATCGAGAGCTATAAGTTCAACAACTGCAGCATGAAGCGTATTTGTATCAAACATAGGGGCCGTACAACCTTCTAGATAACTAACTGAAGACCCTTCCTCGGCTATAATTAATGTCCTTTCAAATTGACCTATATCTCCAGAATTTATTCGAAAATAGGATGATAATTCCATTGGACAATTTATGCCTTTAGGTATAAAAACAAAAGAACCATCGCTGAAAACGGCTGAATTAAGTGATGCAAAATAATTATCATTTATTGGCACTACCGTCCCGAGATATTTCTCAATCAACTCTGGATGATCATTGACTGCTTCCGTAATTGAGCAAAAAATAACTCCTTCTTCGGCAAGCTTTTCTTTGTAAGTTGTTGCTATTGATACACTATCAAAAACAGCATCAACTGCGACATTAGAGAGACGTTTTTGTTCGCTTAATGGTATTCCAAGCTTGTCAAATGTTTCTAATAACTTCGGATCAACTTCATCAAGACTCTTTTTCTTCTCATCACTTTTTGGAGCAGCATAATAAATGATGTCTTGATAATTTATTGCTGGATAACCTAGTTGAGCCCAATTAGGCTCTTTCATTTTTAACCATTGATTGTATGCTTTGAGACGAAAATCTAGAAGAAATTGCGGCTCCTTTTTTTTCTTTGAAATTAATCTAATAACGTCTTCATTTAATCCTTTTGATATTTTTTCTGTTTCTATGTCTGTAAAAAAGCCATACTTATAAGGCTGTGAAACAATTTCTCCGACTTGATTTTGGCTTGTCATGATTTTAGCCAGTTAGATGTTGATTGGTAGAAGACTTTGGATTTAGGTAGGCGGATGCTTGGGATCAAATGAACATATCTCAGCGGTCATTTGCAAAATTGTTGTTGGATTTTTAATAGATGCGATCTAATATGCACAGTCATGTTTGTCAGAAAATTGGATTTTTTGTACATTGAAGTTTAAGTGAAGGTTTTATTAGTGGCTCAGCCTTTAATTTAGGTTGCAGGAGTTACTTGACAGGAGCCATAAAGCAATACGAAACAATGATGTTTCTTATTGCTGACCCTAGAACACGGCCGATGGATCTTAATCAGTTTGTAATTTTGCTTGTCTAGCCTGGCGGTGTAGTTCTTTGGTTGGATTTTTTTGGGTTCTTTGCAAAATAGTGCTATACAAAACTTAAGCTCTTAACTGAGTTCTATTTCTGCTTGATGACTGCGTTCAATGCATTTGAAGCCTAATGTCTTCTGAAGGGCCAGCCACAACTCGTGAAGCTATTTTGAGGCTTTTATTACGGCAGGGCGGCTGCAATGCTGGAATGCTGGCTAATTTGATAGGAAT
Source organism: Prochlorococcus sp. AG-363-P15 (assembly GCA_003278175.1). Classification (GTDB taxonomy): domain Bacteria; phylum Cyanobacteriota; class Cyanobacteriia; order PCC-6307; family Cyanobiaceae; genus AG-363-K07. The sequence goes on along the minus strand of QCGF01000005.1, from coordinate 42,235 downwards.
ATCTGTTCAAGCAATGCGCCGCCATCTTCGTCGGCTTGAAAATGATGGATTAGTGAACCTTAGTTCGAAGCCAGAAGGCCCTGGACGCCCTTCTAATTTGTGGAGGCTTACGTTGAAGGGAGAAGATTTTTTTAAGCAGGGAAATGCAAGTGAAGAATTTGCATTGGATTTATTAGATACAATTGATGCTAATTTCTCACGGGAAAATATATCTGAAATATTACATTATCAAATGCTTCAAAAATCAATTAATTATCGAGAGAGGATTGGAAAAGGATCATTAAATACTCGTTTAAAGAAGTTGATTGAACTTAGGAAAAAAGAGGGCTATTCATCAGAATTAAATATACTTAAAGATGGTTCTAGCTGGTATCTTAATGCTTTTAATTGTTCTATAAGCAGTATCGCTGAGAAGTATCCCATTGTTTGTGATCAAGAACTAGAACTTCTTCGTAATGTCTTTCCTGATTGTGTAATCCAACGTGTTCAATGGCGCTTTGATAATGATCATTCTTGTGGGTTTAAATTTAATCCAATGGTGAATGATGGTTGATTCAGGTAAATTGACTAGCAGCCCCTTGAGTCTAGAGGATATACAGAAAATAGATGAAAGTGGCCTTTCTAACATTGACCGGCATTATTTACGCTTGCTTGCACATTGCCTTGGATGTTTTAAATCTATCTCAGCCAATAGCCTTTCAGGCCCTATACCAAACAAGGCAGATAGATTGGAATGGCTAATGATGCAATCAGATTATATTAACGATAAAGCCTTTATTTCTGCTTTCCTAGAACAGCTAGATATTGCAGCTAGTCAGTTAGAGAGATTGGCAAAAGAACGTAAAATGACGCCTCTAGAGTTGACTATTGATGAATTGATCAATGCCATAATTATCCAGTCTTAGAAAGATTTATTGTCTAAATTTGCCGACTAAAAATGAAAAATTTGGATTAGATACAAAATACCAATGACTATCGTTGCCTTTTCAATGCCAGTAAAACTCTCAGAGAATGCCTTGTGCTGCAAATTCAGTCTTAATGACTTAGTAGAAAAAACCTGCAATCCAAAGCTCAAAAGCTTTTGACTGCAATGGATCAGAGCATGCTTCGTTCATGAGTACATTTTCTGTGGAGTCAGTAGATCCTGACCACACCATCTGAGAGTGAAAGTTATCCGGGATACTGATCCCGAACAAAAACGGAATTTTTGAAGTTGTGACTCAAGAGGAATTCATGAACGAAGAGAAAGACTCTTTGGCACAAAAAACACTCCGTCAATTGCGCCAACAGGCAAGTGAGTTGGGTGTGCCTTTATATAGCCGTAAAACTAAAGCTGTACTTGTTAAGCAGATTGCTTCTCTTCAAGAGAAGTTGAGGGCAAAACAAGAAAAGGCTGCATATCAATTTTGGCGAGCTCCTGGACAATCTTCAGAGGGTGGACTGTCTTCTAAAGATAGGAATTACTCTGAAACACGGGTGGTTTTTCTCCCTAGAGACCCTGAATGGGCTTATGTGTTTTGGGAGATTTCTGAGTCAGACCGCAAGAAAGCTCAATCGCAAGGGGCCAGCCGTCTTTGTTTACGCTTATCTGATTTAACTGGCATTTCAGATGGCACAGCTCATCGTCAAACTCTTCAAGAAATTCCAGTTGATAGTCATAGTACAGAGTGGTATTTGCCGATTCCATTGAGTGATAGAGAGTACAGAGTTGAACTTGGTTATCGTTCTGGGACTCGCTGGATCTCTCTGGCATTTTCCTCTCAAGCAAGAGTGCCTTCTCTTTATCCAAGTGATCAGATCCTTGATCAATTTGTCCCTTTTAGCTTAGAAACTCCTTCCAATAGTGGAATAAGTGACTTTAATCCGTCTAATGTTTCTTCCGACCAGCGGGATAGCAGTTTGCATGAACGTCTTTATCAAACTGCCACAACACATTTTCATAAAAGTCGCATAGGATCTGAGCAATTTCAAAGTTCATTTGGAGATCAAAGTCGACAAGGTGGTCTAAATGACTCTGGGGCTGGGATATGGGCTAGTGGTCGAAATGATTCTGGTGTGGGGGGTGTTGCACCTCGCAAAAGGCCGTTTTGGTTGGTTGCAGATTCAGAGCTTGTTATATACGGATCTACTGATCCATCAGCGACTGTAACTATTGCTGGACAGGCTGTCCCACTCTCTTCTTCTGGTACATTTCGCTTGCAAGTTCCCTTCCGTGATGGGTGTCAGGAATATCCCATAGAGGCGAAAGACTATGAAGGCAAACAAATGCGAAATATCACAATGCAATTCGAAAGAAAAACTCCTGTAGACAATACCAATCCAAACGAGGTCAGTGAGGATGAATGGTTTTGATGGGACTACTCTTTCCTAATTAATATGTTGCGTTGGTTTGTTGCAGCCACTCCAATGGCGGGTGCGATTCTTTTTCCGTTAATCGTCCCACTGGTTATTGCTTGGTTTGGGATTGCTCCAGGTGTTTTAACAGCACTACTTCTGTCTACGCTTTGGTTCGTTGTCATGCTTCGAACTTCAGAGATGCCTCACTAAAACTTTATTGCAGTTGCTAGGCGCTCTTTGTATTGGCTATTTCTAAAGATCTTTTTTTCTAATGTCGAGTCCCGTTTACCCTTCCATGCCGACTGCATATAAGGTGCAATTTGGTGAACCATTCAGAGATCAGAAGCCAGGTACTTCGGGATTACGAAAGAGTTCTAAACAATTTGAACAACCTCATTATCTTGAAAGTTTTGTAGAGGCAATTTTTAGAACTCTTCCTGGTGTTCAAGGAGGAACTTTGGTTTTAGGTGGAGATGGTCGCTATGGCAATAGACGAGCCATTGATGTAATCCTTCGCATGGGCGCTGCGCATGGATTACGCCATGTGATCACAACTATTGATGGAATTTTGTCTACCCCAGCTGCTTCTAACTTAATTCGTAAAAATAATGCCATTGGAGCAATCATACTTTCTGCTAGTCATAACTCTGGTGGCCCAGATGGTGATTTTGGAGTCAAAATTAATGGATCTAATGGTGGCCCAGCACCTGAATCTCTCACTAATGCAATTTATTCCTGCACTCAAAACCTAGAGGAATATTTGATTGTTGATCATTTGCCTATATCGCTCAAAGAGGTTGGTAAACACTCGATTGGTGCTATGACTATTGAGGTAGTCGATGGAGTTGAAGATTACATATCTTTGATGCAAAAACTTTTTGATTTAGATAAAATTAGTTCATTTATTAAAGAAGATTTCACGATCGTTTTTGATGCTTTGAATGCGGTGACTGGCCCATATGCAAAGCGTTTGTTAGAGGACTTGCTTCAGGCACCATCTGGCACCGTTAGGAATAGTATTCCTTTGGAAGATTTTGGTGGTTGTCACCCTGATCCAAATCTGACCTATGCAAAAGACCTTGCTGATTTGTTATTGAAAGAACAACGCTATTCTTTTGGTGCGGCATGTGATGGTGACGGTGATCGCAATATGATTTTAGGGCGAGCTTGTTTCGTAAATCCAAGTGATAGCCTTGCAGTATTAACTGCAAATGCTAGTTGTGCACCTGCGTATTCATCAGGTCTTAAAGGCGTTGCACGCTCAATGCCTACTAGTGCAGCTGTAGATGTTGTCGCCAAACAACTAGACATACCTTGCTTTGAAACTCCTACTGGATGGAAGTTTTTTGGTAACCTTCTCGACTCTGATCGAATTACACTTTGTGGTGAGGAAAGCTTTGGAACTGGTAGTAATCATGTAAGAGAAAAAGATGGATTATGGGCAGTACTGTTTTGGTTGCAGATACTCTCAGTAAAGCAATGTTCTGTTGTAGATTTAATGTCGCAACATTGGAGACGTTTCGGTCGACATTATTATTCTCGACACGATTATGAATCGATTCCGACTCATATTGCTCATGGTCTTTATGAAAAGTTTGAGTTAATGCTCCCTGAATTGATTGGTACTTCTTTTGGTGGCAGTTCTGTACAACATGCTGATAACTTCAGTTATGTTGACCCAGTTGATTCGTCAGTAACTAATGGCCAGGGTTTGCGAGTTATCTTGCAAGATGGCAGCAGAGTGGTTTTGCGCCTTTCAGGTACGGGTACTCAAGGCGCAACAATTAGGGTGTATTTAGAGCAGTATGCTCCACCTGAAGCAAATTTAAATCAAAATCCTCAGCTTGCATTGAAGGATTTAATAGCTGACTTTAATTCTTTATCAGAGATCACTAGCCTAACTGGCATGGTAAAGCCAACTGTAATTACCTGAGTTTTCACATACTGTATATAGCTTTAGAAAATTCCTGACCTTGATCAAGGCAGGTTTCGATCTGCAATTATTTTTAGAAGAATATCAATTTAGAGGGAGAATAATGATGTGGCCTTAATTCATATTGGCTTCGGATCTATTTACTTTTCAAGGAGAGGAGTACCGGAAACGGAATGCTCCACTGGCAGAACGTCTTAGGCCAAAGACGTTAGATGACTTTGTTGGTCAGAGTGCCATCTTAGCTGAAGGACGTCTATTACGGAGAGCCATAGCTGCTGACCGAGTTGGTAACTTGCTTTTACATGGGCCTCCAGGTGTTGGTAAAACAACTTTGGCTAGGATTATTGCATTGAATACTCGTTGTCATTTTAGTGTTTTGAATGCTGTCTTGTCAGGTGTTAAAGAGTTGAGGATTGAGGTTGATGCTGCCAGGCAGCGATTAGAGCGGCATGGTCTACGGACAATTCTTTTTATTGATGAGGTACACCGCTTTAATAGTGCACAACAAGATGCTCTTTTGCCTTGGGTTGAAAATGGAACTTTGACACTTATTGGAGCAACAACGGAAAATCCTTATTTTGAGGTCAACAAAGCTCTAGTGAGTCGTTCTAGATTATTTCGGCTACAACATCTTGGCTCTGATGATTTACATAGGCTAATTCATCGAGCTTTACAAGACACTGAGTATGGATATGGGTCTAGCAAGGTTCAGATTAATAATGATGCAGCAAGTCATTTGGTTGACGTAGCGAATGGAGATGCACGCAGTTTGTTGAATGCTCTTGAGCTAGCAGTAGAAAGCACACCGAGAGATTCAGATGGAATCATTCATATTGATCTTGCCATCGCAGAAGAATCTATTCAGGAGCGCGCAGTGCTCTATGACAAGCAAGGAGACGCGCATTTTGACACCATCAGTGCATTTATTAAATCTTTGCGTGGCTCAGATCCTGATGCTGCTTTGTTTTGGTTAGCTCGGATGTTAGAAGCTGGGGAAAATCCCAGATTTATCTTTAGACGTATGTTGATTGCAGCTAGCGAAGATATTGGCCTAGCTGATCCTCAAGCGATTGTTGTTGTAGAAGCTTGTGCAGCGGGTTTTGAAAGAATTGGTTTACCAGAGGGCGTATATCTACTTGCACAGTCGGCTCTTTATTTAGCTACTACCGAGAAAAGTAATAGCGTGATGGCATTTTTTGAAGCTCAAAAGGCTGTACGTTCAGTTCAGAGGCAGGAAGTTCCTAGTCATTTGCGTGATGCTCATCGAGATAAAACTGCTTTTGGAGATGGTATTGGTTACCGTTATCCACATAACTTTGCGGAGCATTGGATTGCACAGCAATATTTACCTCAACAACTCCAGGGAGAGGTATTTTGGAAGCCCAGTCAACAGGGATGGGAAGGACAACGTCGACTCACTATCTTTGAAAGAAGAGCTGCTCAGCTTGCCTCAGTATTTGAGGTAAGCAAAGAAAATCCTTTGTTTTTAAGTAGTGGTCCTGACACACCTCATTTAGAGAGATGGGTACAACGTCAGCTCACTCAGGAGAGCAAAAGGCTTGAAGTGCTTTTGGAAAAATTGTGGTCTGGCGTTAGTTGGCAACGACATGATCGTGTTTTAGTCCTTGGACGCTCGCTTCTATGGGCTGTTACTCCTCTCCAAAGTGTTCGAGAAGGTGGAGTCACTATTTTGACTAATTCACAAGGTGACTTGTCTCGCTTGTCTGGCCAGGTTGATATTTTAGATCCTTTGGACAGACCAACTTTAATCCATGAGAATGGCGAATTAATTAATCAACTAACTGATGATTGTAAGTTTGAATGGGTTGGAGGAAGGATACATTCTGATGACTTAGGAAGTGAAAAAGTTGATAGGTTGTGGAATCAAATTACTAGAAAATGCAATCTTGACTCAGGCTTAAGATTATTATTGACTTTCCCAAAAATCGGTCCTGCTCGAGCTTTATCTGAGAAATTGTCTAAAAGTGAATTAACTAATGATGAAAATCAACTTTTAGAGGAGTTGATAGAGCTGGAGAAAAACTGGTTTTTATCTCAGCATAATGATACTTTTTTGTTAAATAGACTTGAGGAATTTGGTTGGAGTTTAGAGAAGGATGAATGGGAGGAATCATTGAAACTCAAAGTTACTCAGGAACTAGATAATAGATGGCTGAAGAAAGGTAGTCGATATCATAAATTATTAGTAGGAAATCTCAAAGAATCTCATTTGATTCTATTTAAAAAACTTCTCTATAGATTGAATAATCAATATATATCCCAGACATTAACTCATCAAATAATAATCGGTCGACTTCATGAATCTAGCTAATAGCGATAATTTTCTTTTTTTTCGGAGAGGCTTTTAAAGGAATTTTTTAGCAATGCTTTTGACAAATAATCATGGGATTCTTATGAAGAGTTGCATTATATGCAATTGCTAGATACCAGTTGTAATAGTGAAGGAACTGTAGATTTGTTTGGAATCCAAGAGATTGATGTACAGCGACATGAGTATCTTCACAAAATATCCATTGTGAGATGTCGTTTGCAAGATTTCCTTTTTGCCATTTTATAGCTGCTTCTTTGATAACCCATTTTTTCAATACTTCTGCTCGCAGAACTTCTGGTTTTAAGTCCATTAGATCTTGTTTTTCAGTTTCTGAGAAATAGCGCATTTGGATTTGATTTGCCTTAAAAGATCTATCTGCCCTTTCTATATCGACTCCGATTTGCTTTGGGGACCAGCCAATCAAGAGTCCATCAGAGCAATGGCTGAAGCTGATGTTCCCCCAGCCTGGCGAAAGTTCTGGAGGCTTTCCTGGTTCTGCATGCAACGGTATCTCTAAAGCTTGCATGTCCCACATTTCTGACAAGGCTTTTCGTACATAGCCTCTGGAATGCTGGAATTGCCTTGAACGTTTTGTAGGCAATTGATGGGCCCATTTTGTTTCTGTTTTTGTGATTGGTTTGAGGGGAGCATGCATTGGAAAGAACCAAAGCGCTAGTACGCTTGGCTTCTTTGATTCAATTCCTGGCAATGACTCTTCAAGTTGGTGATTTGGCACCAGATTTCACTCTCCCCAATCAGGATGGCATTCCAGTCAGTTTGTCATCCTTGCAAGGCGAGCGAGTGGTGATTTATTTTTATCCGAAAGACCAGACTCCTGGTTGCACAAAGGAAGCGTGTAATTTTCGTGACCTTTGGCATCATTTTAAGAGCAATCAAATCAAGGTTCTTGGGATAAGCAAAGATGGCGCACCATCTCATTTGAAATTTATAAATAAGTACGAGCTACCCTTTGTACTCTTAACTGATGAGGAGCCTTGTCCAGTTGCTACCTCTTATGAAAGCTATGGGATGAAAAAGTTTATGGGGCGTGAATATATGGGAATGATGAGACATACTTTTGTCATTGACACTGAAGGCAAAATCGAAATTATTTATCGAAAAGTAAAGGCAGATAGTATGGCCAACCAGATACTGAAAGACCTCAGTCTTGATTAAGCTGCTTTTCTATGTCTACCATTGCCTCTAGTACGAGATTGGGATGGTGGATCACTTTTGTGTTCCGCTTTTTGAGTTCTTCGACCAAAATGGGAGAATCACCTCCACACAACCAGAGAGACATTTTTGTCTCTCTGGTTGCTTCTTGAAGTGCACCTACTAATGCTTGAAGGCTTCCTCTTTGCATTGCCTCAGCAGTTGTGAATGGAAATTTTGCTGTACTGGAAAGTCCTGGGCCTGGATTTTTTAGATTTTTAGTTCCATTTGCCATAGCTGTTAGTTGTAGTTGTAAACCGGCAATTAACTGTCCTCCTGCAAATTCTCCCTGAGTAGTTATTCGCGTCAGGCTTAACACTGTTCCTGCATCAGCCACCAGTAGTTCGCCTGACTTGATTGCAGAGGACTTTGATTTTTGAAAGGCTCCCCAACCAGCTAAAGCCCTATCAATCCCTAACCAAGGAGGTAAGTTTTTAAGAGGAATATCTTTGAGTGAAAGTTGTTGTTTGGGATTTAATAAAATATCTTTTGGTATTGGCCCAACGGCTGCCCAAGCTACTAATGGGATTTTGAGTGCTTTAAACGCTGCTGCATCAGGCTTTGTATGCGAGTAATGCCAGCCTTCAGCATTGTTGACTGCCCAATGCCATCGACTATTGCCAATTAAAAGGCAACATTTCTTTCCTGGCACTTTTAGATACCGTCTCCTAGTAATCCTTGAACATGTATTCCACACTCTTGCTTGAGTCCTCCGAACCGTGTTTCTCTTCCTTTGGTTTTTTCACTATCTGGAGCACTGGAATGCCAATCCCCTACTGATGAGTAACCTTTCTCGAAAAGGGGATGTTGAGGTAAGTTATTGTTTTGCATGTAATAAAAAATATCTTTGTTCGTCCATTCGAGAAGTGGCCTTAATGAAAAACGGCCACGAATTTGATCTAAGAAAGTCATTGAGCGACGATGATCAGTTTGATTCCCACGTACACCACTGGCCCAACATTGCACATTTAGATCATTCAAAGCTTGTTCAAGTGGTTTGACTTTGCGTATGAGGTGATATTTTTCTATATCTTCCTCGGAGTTTGTTTCCCAAAGCTTGCCATATAAAGCTTCCATTCTTGCTGGTGATATTGGACTTTGCTTTGCTCTTATATCGAGTCCTAGTTGATTGTTTAGTGTTTCTGCATAGCAGTAGGTTTCTTGGGGCAAATAACCGGTATCAATCCAAATTACTGGTATTTCAGCTCCACCTCTGAGGGTATGGAGCATGTGAAGCATCACAGCTGATTGAATTCCAAAGCTAGTTGTAAGGGCAAAGCTTTCGCCAAATTGCCCGAAGGCCCAAGCAAGACGTTCTTCGGCACGCAATTGACTTAAATGATTGCGTGCTTCTTCCAAAGGAATGTCGAGTATTTCAGACATGTCCAACTCTTTATTTGGTTGGACCTCATCAGCTTTAGTGTTGGATTCTTTAGTCATGTAACCATCATCTAATATCGAGTTTATAAAGCTTGATTTAGATTATGTAATCATTACTTACTTACTTACTTACTTATCTTGTTGCGTCTAGGCTGGCTCAAATACAAAATTCATAGGTTCTAGTATCTATCTACAAACAAAAGTTGTCTATGGCTGTCCGGTCATCTTTTGCTGCTTATTGAAAAATTGAAACAAGCACATCTCGTTGGGAGGGTGAAGGGTTTACGGCCGTCGCAACAGCGTCGTCTTGAAGTGCTGCTTCATCGGAGACACTCGGCAAGTGCAAGAGCAGACATTTTAATTCTTGAAGATCTTGCTGAAGAGGCTCTTGCTTTAAAGCAATCCCTACACATGATCATTGATGTTCGTGGATTATGCAGATTGCTTTGGGTGGGCTCCTTGGATCATTCAGGGAATCTCTTGTCTCATGTCCCAGAGGGTAGACGCGACCAAATTCAAGATTGGCGTCTTGTTAGTTGTCTTTTCTCAGATAATTGGAAAGATTTTTCCTGTGTGCAACGCGATGCCATTGTTGCTTTAGACCTGTCTCCAGTTTGCTGGTTAAGATTTTCTCCTTTTAGAAATCCTGGGGGAATTAGGCCTGCTTCTGTATGGATTCTTGACGCAAATGTGCAAGCTGGATGGAAACTTTTGGAAGAGAATGATTTGGCTACAATTTGTAAGGGTCAAGCACCAATTAATCATTGTGAAAAGAAATCTTCTTTTCAGTTGGTTGATTCCAAGGAACGTGTATTGCTATTAACTCTTGTCGGCAAAAGTGTAATTAGAAGTGAACGAGACTTGTCTGAATTAGAGGGTTTGGTTAGAAGTGCAGGTGCTATCCCGGTCGCAATTGCTCGTCAAAAGTCGGTTAATTTTAATCCGCAAACAATATGGGGGATAGGTAAATTACAAGAGGTAGCTTTACAAGTGAGACGTGAAAATGCGTCTTTAGTTATTGTCGATAGAGAATTGACCCCTTCTCAAGCAAGAAATATAGAAAGATTGTTGGCATCTCCTGTGATGGACAGGAGCGAATTAATTTTGGATATTTTTGCCCAAAGGGCCTCGAGTGCTGCTGGTCGTCTTCAGGTAGAACTTGCTCAACTTCGTTATCGAAAGTCAAGACTTGTTGGGCGTGGCCATACTCTTTCGAGACAGGGAGGTGGTATAGGAACGCGAGGGCCTGGTGAAACTCAATTAGAAAAGGATCGCCGCTTAATCCTCAGTCGTATTGAACGATTGGGAAGAGATTTAAAGCATCTCAAGAAACAACGTTCTCAACTTAGGAATCGAAGAAAGGGTTTGTTTCGTACAGCATTAGTTGGTTATACAAATGCTGGTAAATCTTCTCTTTTAAATGCTCTATGTAAATTGAGTTCTCAAAATCAAGTTTTGGCGGAAAACAAACTGTTTGCAACTTTGGATCCAACTACACGAAGATTGATCTTCCCTCGACATGGTTCCTCGCCTAATGAATTGTTGATCACAGATACAGTGGGCTTTCTTCATGAGTTGCCTGCTCCTTTAATGGAGGCCTTTCAATCAACTCTTGAGGAAACTCTTGAAGCAGATTTATTACTGCTTGTGGTAGATATTTCAAGCCCTGACTGGCAATTTCAATTGGATACTGTGAATGATCTTCTTGATTCGTTGGGAGTAAATGCCACTCGCCAAGTAGTTGCGAATAAGATTGACTGCTGTGATAGCAGTTCTCTTGAAGCAATTAGTTGCTTGGACAATTCAGTGATTTATGTGTCTGCCACTACTGGCTCTGGTTTGCAGGGGCTCAAACTTTGGCTTTGTCAGAAGTTCTGGGGTGATGCATGTTCAGAATTACAAGTAGCACAACAAACGAAAAGCCAGCATGAATGAGCTCATCGCTGTTCTACAAAGTACACAAGCACTTATCACGATAGGTGTTTTGGTTTTGGCTGTCGTCCTTTTTATTAGTAATGCCTTGGCACCTGAGCTCACTGGATTGTTGAGTTTGGCTTTGTTGATGGCTTCAGGTGTGCTGTCGCCTCAGAAAGCTTTGGCAGGTTTTGGCAGCCCTGCGTTGATTACTTTGATGGGGTTATTTGCAGTTTCTGCGGCTCTCTTTAAAAGCGGTGCTTTGGATCGTCTGAGGGAATTAATTGCTTCTGAACGTATTCGAACGCCACGCCGTTTAATTGCACTATTAGGGCTAGTTGTTGCTCCAATTTCAGGGGTAGTGCCTAACACTCCTGTTGTTGCTTCTTTGTTGCCTGTTATAGAAGCCTGGTGTGTTCGAAGGAGGTTGTCTCCATCACGTGTTTTGTTGCCTCTTTCATTCGCAACAGTGTTAGGTGGAACATTGACTCTTTTAGGTAGCTCGGTGAACCTGCTTGTAAGTGATATTAGTGAGCAATTGGGTTATGGATCCTTGGAGTTGTTTAGCTTTACAGCAATTGGGGTGCCTATATGGTTAGTTGGTACTGCATATATGTTGTTGGTTCCTAAAGGTTTATTGCCCGACCGTGGTCGCGATGACAATCAATTAGTAGGTAGTAGTGACCAAACTGGCTACTTCACAGAGGTGACGATTCCTTATGATTCCAATTTGGTAGGTCAATCTCTTCATAATAGTAGATTGCAGCGTCGTTTTGATGTCGACGTTCTTGAGCTTCAAAGAGATGAGCAAAGGCTTCTGCCACCTTTGGCTGATCGTACGATTGAGCCAGGAGATCGATTATTGTTGCGAGTAACACGTGCAGACCTTCTTAGATTGCAGCAGGAACATACTGTGCAGTTGGCTCAAAGAACTCAGGAAGATAAATCGATGTCAGCAGAAGCATTTTCTGGTGAAGGCCAAAAAACTGTCGAAGTGCTTCTTCCTTCAGGGTCAACATTGGCTGGTGCTAGTTTGCGTGAGCTTCGATTTAGACAACGTCACAATGCAACTGTTTTGGCTCTAAGACGTGGTCAGCAGACAGTTCAAGAACGATTAGGCAAAGCAATATTGCGAGAAGGCGATGTTTTGTTACTTCAGGCACCTTTGGATTCAATTCGAGGCCTACAGGCCAGTAATGACTTGCTTGTCTTGGACCAATTAGAGAATGATTTGCCAACCATTCGACGCAAGCCAATAGCGATTGCAATTGCATTGTCGATGCTGATAGTGCCAACACTGACTTCATTGCCTCTTGTTGCAGCTGTACTTATGGCGGTAATAGCCATGGTGATAGGTGGATGTATTCGACCAGCCGAAGCTTTGAGCTCTATTCGCTTAGATGTAATCCTACTTTTGGGATCATTATCTAGCTTTAGCGTCGCGATGCAAGATACTGGCTTGGCTGATGCCTTTGCAGGCATTCTTGAATATTGCTTGGAAGGTTTGCCCACTTATATCGCTTTGTTAATGGTATTTTTGGCAACAACCATCTTGACTCAGTTTATTAGTAATGCGGCTTCTGTAGCTCTTTTTGTACCAGTTGCTATTCAACTTTCAACAAATATGAACTTGCCCCCCACTGCTCTTTTGCTTACTGTTCTTTTTGGGGCTAGCCAATCTTTTCTGACACCAATGGGTTATCAAACTAATCTCATGGTTTTTGGTCCTGGGAGGTATCGTTTCTTTGATGTGACTAGATACGGTATTGGCTTAACAGCTTTAATGACTTTTATGATTCCTGGACTAATTCTTTGGCAATACGCTGGATCCTGAATTCGATGTGATATGCAATATTTAATAGTCATGAATTTGTACTCGGAATCTTTAGTTGGTGTAAGTCAGTGACTTTTTGTATCTCGAGAAGGGAATTAACCGGTGCCATTCTCTAAAGCTGTATATCGCACTCAAGGTTGGTATCGTCGCTTGACAGTGCCTCAGTTCACTGTGGTGACTGGCCTGTTAATGATAATTCTTGGCGCATTTATTATTTCTAGTCCTATTTGTTCAAATGCAAGAGTTGGTTTTTGGGAAGCTCTCTTTACGGCTACCTCCGCTTTAACAGTTACTGGCTTGACCATTATTGATGTAGGAGAGGACTTGACGATATTTGGTCAGATATTTTTGGCATTAATGCTTCTTGTAGGAGGGCTTGGGTTGATGGCTATTACAACTTTCTTGCAAGGCTTTGTTGTGAGTGGTACGGAACTTAGGTGTCGCCTTGATCGCGGTAAGACTCTTGATGAATTCGGCGTGGGTGGTGTTGGCAGAACTTTTAGGGGGATTGCTGTAACTGCTGCTGCTTTAATTCTTGTAGGGGCAGTTGTTCTTTACTGTTTTGGTTTTAATGAAATTCCTAATACTGGAGAAAGGATATGGGCATCTTTGTTTCATAGCATCTCTGCATATAACAATGCAGGTTTTGGTTTGTGGTCAGAGAGTATGCAGGCTTATCGAACTAACTGGGTAGTCAACGCTGTCATTGTTTTTTTGATAGTTCTTGGTGGTTTGGGGTGGAGGGTTACAAGTGATCTTTGGATTAATCGAAAAAGTTTGCAGCGTCGTCGATTAAGTCTCCATACTCGTTTGGTGCTACGTACCTCAGTTTGCTTATTAGTTTTTGGAACTGTAGGCTTGATGATTACTGAGTCTTTAGCTCAAGAGACATTTCTTGCCGGATTGAGTTGGCCAGAACGGATCAGCACAGCTTTTTTTGAATCAGTTAGTGCAAGGACAGCTGGCTTTACAAATATTCCTTTATCAGTAGGAAACATTTCTGAATCAGGACTTTTGCTTTTAATGACATTGATGTTTATTGGGGCTAGTCCTGGAGGTACTGGTGGTGGAATTAAAACCACAACTCTTGCCGCCCTTATGGCTGCCACGCGTTCAACCTTGAGAGGTCAGCAAGATGTTGTTATCAGAAATCGTCAGATTTCGGATAAGGTCGTTTTGAAAGCTGTTGGGATAACGGTTGGCTCACTTTTATTTGTCTTGATGATGGCTTTATTGCTGACTATCTCGAGCAATTTGGGGGAAGATCAACCCTTTTCTTTTTTGGAAATGCTTTTTACCTGTATATCTGCTTTTGCAACAGTTGGATTTGACGTTGGTGTTACACAGCAACTTGGGCATTTTGGACAAGTTGTGCTTGTTGTAGGCATGTTTGTTGGACGATTGGGGATTCTCCTCTTGCTAAGTGCGGTCTGGGAAGCTTTGAATAGAGGTAAGTTTCAGCATCAGAATCGAATTGGCTATCCACGAGAAGATCTTTATGTCTAAATATCATTTATTGGAGATAAAAAAATGAGTGATTGGTGGCAGTGGGCTCCTAAGAAGGAAGTTGATCAGCGTGGCTTTGCTGTTGTTGGTGTAGGTCGTTTTGGCAGTGCGGTTTGTAGAGAACTTATTCGCAATCGTTCTGAAGTTTTAGCTGTTGATTCTTCGGAAAGAGCAATAGATGAATTGCGTCAGTTAGAGCCTTCAATTGAGGCAAGAGTAGTTGACTCGACTGACGAGGAGTCTTTAAGAGAGGCAGGGGTTTTGGAAATGGGTACAGTTGTTGTTGGAATTAGTGAACCTATTGAAGCGAGTATTACAACTACATTGATAGCTAAAGATAGTGATGGAAGTAGGGTTCGTCAGGTTATTGCAAGGGCCACAAGTGATCTGCATGAAAAGATGTTGAAGAGAGTTGGAGCTGACCGGGTTGTATTTCCCTCAAGAATGCAAGGAGAAAGGTTGGGCTTAGAGCTAGTGAGGCCAAACCTTATAGAACGTTTGGAACTAGATGATCAGACAGGGATTGATGAGATAAAAGTACCTGCGGTGTTTGTGGGCCGTTCTCTGCGAGATTTAAACCTTAGAAAGAATTACTTGGTGAATGTTCTTGCTGCAGGTCCCACTAAGGGGCTAACAGTCAACCCACCGGCTTCATTTGTTCTAAAGAAGAGCCATGTTTTAGTCGTGATGGGAACAATTGAAGATCTGCAAAAGCTTCCTCAAAACTGATTTTTATGTTTGTGCTGGGGCTTATGAGTGGCACCAGTGCAGATGGAGTAGAAGCAGTATTAGTGGAGTTCCAAGGAAAACCAACTCGGCCGCGGTGGAGGTTGGTTGAGTCAGTGTCTCTGCCTTATACATCTGATTTACGAAAGGCAGTCCTGGACGTTGGTCAGGGCAAGAAGATCAGTAGTCGTGAATGGCTCGAATTAGCTGAAGCAATAACGGAAGTTCACTCTCAAGCCGCATGTGCTTGCGATAGAAAAGGTATTGCTGAGTTAGTGGGGTGTCATGGTCAAACTGTCTGGCATCGACCACCTATTAAGGAAAAGCTTGGTGCCAGTTTGCAATTGCTTCAAGCGCCTTTACTTGCTCAATTACTAAATAGAGCTGTAGTTCATGATTTCAGGTCGGCAGATCTTGCTTTGGGAGGGCAGGGTGCGCCTTTGGTCCCAAGTGTTGATGCTGCAATTTTTAGAAAATTGAGTGGGTGGGGAGCAGTTTTAAATCTTGGTGGAATTTCCAATCTCACTCTGATTCCACCTTTAAGTGGGCCAGATCGTTTCGCTTCGGTTTTAGGTTGGGATTGTGGCCCTGCAAACACACTTGTTGATTTTGCAGTGCAAAAGATCACGCATGGAGCACTTGCTTTTGATAGAGATGGATTGATTGCATCCAATGGATCTCCAAATGAGGAGTGCATTACTGGTTGGTTGAAGGAGCCTTTCTTTCAAAAAAAACCCCCTAAATCTACGGGGCGAGAAAAATTCGGTTTTGAGGATATGCAAAAAAGATTTCTAGCTTCAGCTCATTTGTCTCCAGAGGATTTTGTGGCCACTTTGACAGCATTTAGTGCAGCCGTTGTCGCGCAGGACTTGGATAATTTGAATTTGAATGATTTGGTACGACCGATTGAATTATTAGTTTCAGGCGGCGGCTGCCGCAACCCAGTCATGTTTCGTGAATTAGTTCAGCGGTGTAGGGGTGTGAGAGTTTTAACAATTGAAGAAAGAGGCATCCCAATTGAAGCAAGAGAGGCTTTGGCCTTTGCTTTATTGGCATGGTGGCATAACCATCAAATTAAAGGTAGTTCACCCGATGTTACTGGTGCTCAAAGGGCGGTTGTTCTAGGGTCAAGGGTTAATCCTGTTTAAATTTTTTAGAGGTTTAAGCCCTTACTTAACAAGGGGCTTTTGTAGTCTGATTCGTTTAGGTGCGCCTTTTAAACGCCTTAATTCTTGAGCTTCTAGAGCTGATCTAAAGCCCTCTGTGCTGTTAATGAGAGGTGTTTTGTTTGATGGCAATGGCTGTTGTTTCTCGTATTGGTTAACTCCTTCTTGAATGAGCACTTTCGCCATGTTGCTGACTGTGCGCAATTCGCGTTCTGCCAAGGCTGAAAGTCGATCGCACAAACCCTCAGGCAGGACAACCTGCACTCTTGGGGACTTGGGTTTCCCATTAGAGGAGTTTTGTCGTGTTGCCACTACCACCAAAGAGTATTGGTTACTAATTATTGTACAGAGATGTGCAAGGATAGTATCCACTACTATGATTAATTCATCGTTTTAGTTGGTCTTCTTCGATCATTCAGCACAAATAGTGCACATTTGCATGTCAAGTCAGTCAAAAGGAGGATTACATGACTAAACCCGCATTGCCCACTTCCACTCGTTCTAAGCGATCAAGAAAACCAAGCAATCGAATAGCTCTTGGTTCTGATGGCCTGGCCAGAAGAAATCTAAGGAATAAAGAGAATAATGATGTTTTGATCTCAGCCGTTATTAGTCCATACTTGCTGACCCATCTTCATCATGTCCTTCAAAGGGCTGAATATGGAGCCATGCAAGAAGGGAGACTTTCACAAGCAACAAATTTTGCTCAACTACGCAAGGTTTTATGTATGGACGCAAGGAGCATGAAGGATGCCTCAGCGGTAGGTTTACAGGATGAGAAAATTCAGAACTGTAATGATTCAAGTATTGGGTCAAGAGTTGCTTAATTGAATAAGGTTTATTTAGTTAGCTGATTTTCATGAGCAACAACGCATCTAAGCTTTATGAATCCATCAAGGCCGATCCTGAGCAGACACAACGATTGTTTCGCCAAGCTCTTCAGGATCCACAAGGAGCCTTAAGTGCTATTTGTGAGATTGGAAATAGCCTTGACTTGCCAGTGACTCCAGATGAAGTCAAAGCTTATTTGGCAGTGCTTGATGATGCAGATTCTAAGCAATGGCTAGTTAAAGCTCGGGGGGGCTTGTAGGCGTTTTGCGTGGAAATTCTTTTGTGCTCCTTTCTTCAATCAAAGGGATGTTTTGATTCCCTCGACGGTCATAACCACCGCCACCTGCCATGGTCCAGAAAAACCAGTAGCTCGGTATTGCCAACCCCGCAGCTAAAACTAGAGCAGTAATTTGTTCCAGTCTTGCCATGTTTGTATATGGGTACTAGGTAACTACCATTCTCAATTTATCTAATCGAATGATGGACTTGTGGAGATTCTAAATAGTGCTGAGACTTGAGCGTGTTTCCAAGATGTATCCCACTGGTGAAGTCCTTAAAGACATCACTTGGGAAGTCAAGCATGGAGATCGGATTGGTCTTGTTGGAATTAATGGTGCGGGTAAATCCACTCAAATTAAAATAATTGCAGGGTTGGAAGAAGCGAGCTCTGGACAGGTTGTGCGGCAAGGAGAGCCTCGAATTGCTTATTTGCAGCAAGAGTTTGATGTTGACTTGAAGCACACCGTAAGAGAGGAGCTTTTTCAAGCTTTTAATGATGCGTCCAGAGTTCTTAGCAAACTTCGACTGGTGGAGCAGGCTATGGAGTCTGAGCGTGCTGCTAAAGAATCTGATTATCTAGATCACTTGATTAAAGAATTAGGAATTCTTCAAGTTCATTTTGAAGCAATTCATGGTTATGAACTTGAGGCACAAGTTGAGAAAATATTGCCGAAAATTGGCTTTTCCTCAAAAGAAGCAGATCAACTTGTTGGTAATTACTCAGGTGGTTGGCAAATGAGAATTGCACTGGGAAAAATTCTTCTTAGAGATCCGGATCTTCTTTTATTAGATGAACCTACTAACCATCTTGACTTGGCAACAATTAAGTGGCTGGAAGAATATCTTCTTGAGCAGACAGCAGCGATGGTAATCATTAGTCATGATAGGACATTCCTTGACAAGATTTGTACACAAATTGTTAGTACTGAGAGAGGTATTTCACGCACCTACATTGGCAATTACACTTCTTATCATGAACAAAAGATAATAGAAAAAGAAGCTAATCAGGCTGCATATGATCGTCAGCAAAAGGAGCTTGCCTCACAGCAAGTTTATATAGATAGGTTTAGAGCTAGTGCAACACGGAGCACTCAGGCCAAAAGTCGGGAGAAGTTGTTGGAGAAAGTGGAAAAGATTGAGGCACCTATGATTAATGAAAATAAGCCTACTTTTCATTTTCAGCCTTCACCAAGATCAGGTAAAAAGGTTGCAATCATAGATGATTTGTCACATAGCTATGGGGACAAGATTCTTTTTCTAGGGGCAAATTTAGAAGTTGATAGGGGAGACCGTATTGCTTTTATTGGTCCAAACGGTTCGGGAAAGTCAACATTACTTAGGTTAATAATGGGTTTGGAAAATCCCGATGATGGGATGGCTGGATTAGGTGAGCACAATGTTATTCCAGGTTATTTTGAGCAAAACCAAGCTGAAGCACTTGATCTCAAGAAAATAGTTATTGACACTATATTTGAGGTTGTTCCAAATTGGACTCAAACACAAGTTCGTTCATTATTAGGTAGCTTTTGTTTTTCCAATGAAGCTGTATTTAAAGAAGTTGGTAGCCTTAGTGGTGGTGAGAAAGCCCGCCTTGCTCTTGCTTTGATGTTAGTTAAACCATGTAATTTTATAGCGCTAGATGAACCTACTAATCACCTTGATATTCCTTCCAAAGAAATGTTAGAGGATGCCATTAGAGAATATGAAGGAACAGCTTTGATTGTTTCTCATGACAGGTATTTCATTTCTCGTGTTGCCAATCGAATTGTCGAGCTGCGTGATGGAGAGTTAATTCTTTATCGTGGTGATTATTTATATTATCAAGAAAAAAAAGCGGAAGAAAAGGCTGCTGCAGAAGAATCATTGCGTTTAGCAGCAAGAGAAGCCAAAAGATTAAACAAGCGAGATCGTGAGAGAAAACGGTTAGCAAAAAAGAAGGGCAAAAATTAATACTTGGTAAAAAAAACTTAACAAGCGCTTAGGCAGTAAGACTTATTTTCCTTTACTTTTGAAGAAGATTGCATAGGCTTAAAGTCTCTGCAAAAAATTGATGCCCCCTTCATCTGTTGAAAGTTCAGGCGAGCATGGCCAGAACCTATCGCAGAGCTGGGATGCAGTGGAAACTTACTTTCAATGTATTACGACTTGCTCTCTTGATGATGGAGAATGCATTACTAGGTGTGTTGAGGAGTTAAAAGACACACCTGAATAATTTACCTTGCTATTCAATCAATTACTATAAAATAACAATTTATAGATTTTCGATATTATTAATTTCTATTGGCCTAATTGTTAATCTTATTTCCTTGATACCTCTTTTTATTTTAAATTCTAGTGCTTTTTTAGTCCCATATTTATTTATTGCTGCCACTACATTCCGCGGTTCATTTATTTCTTCACCTTCTATGGAAATAATAATATCATCCACTTGCAGACCTCCTAGTTCTGCTGGTGATCTTGGAATGACATAACGAATAACTGCTCCTGGTACCTTGATGTTGTAATCATTTTGGTCTGTGCTGAGCACAGAGGAAAGACTAACGCCAATCATTGGATGACTAGCACTTCCTTTTTCTATAAGTTGTTTTGCAATTTCACGTGCACGGTTTATTGGAATTGCAAATCCCAATCCGGCGCCAGGTCCTGAGCGAACTAGTGTATTGATTCCAACCACTTCTCCATTTGAATTCAGTAAAGGTCCTCCAGAATTGCCAGGATTAATTGCAGCATCAGTTTGAATGAGGTCAAGACGTTTCCCTGATATCCCTAATTGGGCCACATTTCGATTGAGATTGCTGATTATCCCTAACGTGACTGTATTTTCCAGCCCAAAGGGATTGCCTACGGCGATAGCCCAATCCCCTACTTCAAGATTGTCAGAGTTGCCTAATGGTGCTGATGGCCATGGCCCTGCACCATTCAATTGAATTACAGCAAGATCAGTAAGGGAGTCTTGCCCAACGACTCTTCCAGGGACCCTTCTTCCGTCTGACATTCCTATCATCAGTTGATCAGTTTTTTCAATAACATGTGCGTTTGTCAGTACTAACCCTGCAGGAGAAAAAATCACACCACTACCTTGTCCACGCTCAATGCTTGAACGCGGAGCTCCCATCCCCTTGAAGTCGAAAAAACGTTGTAAATAAGGATCAAGTAATACGCTTGGAGGAAGGCTTGAATGCCCTCTGGAAAAAACTCTGCGTTGTGTTTCCAGTGTGACGACTGCTGGCCCACTTCGAGCTAAAGCTTCCGCTACAAAAGATTTTTTCTGAAATGATTTTATTTCTTCTGCTTTGATTGGACTCAAGTGAATTTGTTCTGACAATGAGGAACAGAAAAATCCAATAGTTCCAAGAAAAGCTGCAAAAGATACATTCACTCGAGTTTTTTGATTTCCAGAGAAGTTGAATTTTTGTCTGAATTTCTTGTTCAACATTTTGAGCATGGTTATGGACTTAAGGCTTTTGGATATTTATGAGCTGCTCCATCGATGGGCAATATAAAATAATGTGACAGGTATAGGCTTGTTTTTCGTGTCACTGCTTTTTCTTACGTTTTTCTGAAGCATTGATACATATGAATTGCAGCATAGACCCAAGACGAGCAATGATGAATGGAACTTCTGGGCATATCTAGCAATTTTTTTGTATTAAGCTGCCAGCCATGCTGAACTCCCTTTTCCTTTTCTTATACCTTGCTGCGATACTTCTTTTGCTATGGCAAGCTTTTCGCGTGATGAGCAGGGTTTTTTGGGCTGATAGAACATTGCCAAATCATTCAAGTCAAGTGAGCAATGCCAGGGGGGACCGTACTGGTCGATTGACTATTCATCCAGAATTATTAGATCAAAATGGACGTATTACTGATGAAGAGCTACTAACGGTCCGTTTCTCGGAAGATATTGACCCACCTAAGTCAGCTGAGACATCTGCTGAATAAGTTAGGTTTTTAGTGCTCAAGTGGCACTTAATTTGATTTGTAACAAGGAGTAAAAGTTGGATCAAAGAACTCGCATCGTTGTTGCAGTCCTAAAGACTGTGAAGTTGCCTCCAAGGTTTCGTTTAAGGCTATTAAAAGAAGATCCTGTGAGGCTTGAACTCAGCCTGACCCCTTCATATGGGAAAGAACCAATTCAAGTTGGCCTAGTGGAGTCTCTGGACTTGGTTGCAAGGCGAGATAGAGAGGGGCGTATCCCTAGAGATCTGCAAGGGACATGGGATTGGACGGTTCGCCATGGTGATGTAAGTACAGGTGGCTGGAATCCTCTACTGAAAGAAGCTCTTCAAACAATGTTTGAGACAGGATTGCCAGCAATTATTTATGAAGAGTTAACGGGTGAGGAATATTGCCCTGTCGATGGTGCTAGGCATGTGCGTTGATGGTAAGAGCAATTCTTCTTGAAAAACTCTATTTGTAGTGCAAGCAAGGATTGTAGATTTTGAGAAGTTCAGCTTCCTAAGCAGCATTTAGGCGAAGAAAGAAATTTCTAATTGAACGGGCCACCTGTATATGGGCTTTTTGAATTTGTTAGCATTGATAAATTAAAGAAGGTTTTTAATGGCAGATAGTCCAGAGCCTCGTTTTGGCTTTGTCAATTACGCAGAGACTTGGAACGGTCGTTTGGCAATGATCGGAATTGTCATCGGTCTTAGTACTGAACTTCTTACAGGCCAAGGTATTCTTGGTCAAATGGGTTTCGGTTGATTTGATCAAGATTTAAATTCTTGGATGAGTTTAAGTTTTTGCCTTTATTAATTTTGTTTAGAAGCTTTTTCTCATATATCCATTTGTTCGATCTTCAGCGAAAGTAGATAGAACTACCAATTCAGAGCATTGTCTCAGTTTTTTCCTAAGAACCGAAGAGATGGAGCACGTTTGCTGAGTAGTGCTGTCTTGGTATTAGTAATTGGTTCTACTCAACTTCATCATTTTTGGGGGCAGGTTTTTAGTGCGCTCATAATGTTGATATGTCTCTATTGGGGATTTGCTTATCTTCGCTTGCCTTGATTATTGGACTCTCTACCTAATTATTCAGTTTATGAGCTGAATCAAGCTATTGGAACTCTACTTGAACGCGGTTTTGCACCTAGGTTTTTATTAAATGCTTCTATATCAAAATCTCAATTAAAGAAAGGACATTTGTGGCTAACACTTAGTGATGGGAAAGCAAGTATTTCTGCAGTGGTTTGGGGATCGCAACTTCAGAAAACTGACTTCAGACCAAAAGAAGGAGATGGAGTTGTTATTATTGGAAAGTTAAATTTCTGGGAAATACGCGCAAGCCTTGTAGTTCAGGTTTTAGATATTCGCCCAAGCATTTCTACAGTTTTACGCCAGTTTGAAGTTGTTCGAGCCTTGCTTTTGAAAGAAGGATTGCTTGATCAGAGAAGACGAAAACTTTTGCCTGCTTACCCTGCAGCTATAGCAATTCTTACAAGTTCTCCTAGCTCTGCTTTGGCAGATATGCTTCGCACTGCAAAAGAACGTTGGCCTTTAACAAAGTTGATCCTTGTTCCTATTCCAGTGCAAGGCATGGTGGCAAAGCAAATTCAAGCTGTATTAAAGACTTTGGCATGTTCTAAAGATGAATTAGGCATTGAAGCAATTGTGTTAGCAAGAGGTGGGGGGAATAGAGAAGATTTAATGGTTTTTGACGATGAAGAATTGTGCCGTGAACTCGCAAATTTTCCAGTACCTGTAGTTACTGGACTGGGCCATGAAGATGATATGACTGTTGCTGATTTAGTTGCAGATCATCGATCTTCTACACCAACAGCAGCGATTGTTGATTTATTACCTAATCTTGATTCTGCTCAAGAGCATTGTGTTCAAAGACGACAACGTTTAAATGATTATTTTGATTGGTATATGAAGAGAGAGCGACAACTGTTATTAGGCAGAAGAAATCTATTGAAAGCTCAATCACCGTTAGTCTTAATACAAAGGAGGAGAGCAAGTCTTCATACAAAACATCAACTTTTAAAAGCTCTTTCACCAGGGAAATGGTTATCACGTGGATTTTCGATAGTGCGTAATCCTCTAGGCAAGCCTCTTCGAAGTGTGGATGAGATAGAACTTCAAGAAAAGTTGACTATACAATTGAGTGATGGTCAGCTTGATTCAACAGTAGATAGAATTCACTCGCAGCCTAATTTGGAATGAAAAAGAATCCAACACCAAGTAATTCTTCTAAAAAGGATTCAAACTCTAGAAAAAAAAATGCCAATCTGGATCACTCATTTTCCTCGATGAAAGTAATTACAGATGAATTGAATAATCAAATCTCATTACTAAGTTATGAGGAATCCTTAAAAGCTCTTGATGATCTGCTTGATCTTTTGCAAAATGATACTGTTCCAGTAGAAGATCTCCAAAGAAGCTATTTATTGGGAAACCTTTATCTTGACCATTGTGAGGAAATACTAAACAACACTGAGCAAGAAATTGTTGAGTTGAATCAGGATCAATTGCAAAAAATTACTCAAAAATAATTTACTTCTAAGGCCATTTCTTGAGATAAATTTTATTTTTTACTAATCTCAATCTGCATCTTTCGCAGTAATATCAATTGTAGCTGAACTTGCTGGGATAGAGCTTGCTTTGTCTTCTTTTGATAAGTTGGAACCACAAATAGGACATTGCAAAGAATCTTTGATAACACTTGCTCCACAGGTATCACATTGGACCATACGAGACTGCAGGAAACGCCAACCCAACCATCCAAATCCAGTTACTAATAGTGGCAGTGCAAATAGAACTAGTAATAATCCACCTGCAAGGTCTAGTAGAAATCTTCCTGCTGCTGTAGGCAAAAGAACAAGAATTATTAGTGCAAACCAGAGTAAATAAGAAGGCCTAGTCATTTCACCTCTTAAAAAAAATCAACTGGCTTACTTAAATTCTATCCTTGGACGCTTTTGATGGTATGGGTTTTCGTGCCTGTTTATAGGCGTACTTGCTAAAACCACACTCCAGCATTGTCCATAATAAATAATTACTCCTATCATCCAAACCCACAGAGTTAAAACTAAAACTCCTCCAATGAACCCATATGCTTGGAAACGTGATCCAAGAGAAAGAATACTTCTACTAACAGTTAAATTTAGAATAGTTAATAAAGTTCCAATCATTAAAGCACCTGGAATTAATGGCCTCATAGGTACTCTCCTGCTTGGCAGTAAAGCTTGTAGCATTAATGCCATGATTGATAATCCAAGTAAGGGGATGACAAATTGCCCCACTTGAATTACAGGGAAACTTGATAATGTGTTGGCCAGCCAAGGGGTTGTTCTGCTTAGGTCTTCTAGTACTACTCCAGGAATCATGCGAATATTTGCACTTATTTGATCAATTACGACTAAGATTCCGATTAGTAAAACAACAACAAAAGCCTCAATTCTGCTACGGATGAATCTGAAGGCTTGAACCTGAAATGTAGTTGGTTGTCTTGGCGGAGGTAAAACATCTTCCCAAAGCCGATCAGTTCCTCTTTGTAATGTTAGATAAGCATTTCCAGCAGTAATCATAAGAAACATTGCACCTAGTAATCCAGCCCCAAATCCTTGATTTACTAGCTTTACAAGAGTTGTATCTACTAAACCAACTACTGAAGGAGGTAATACTTGAGCTGCATAATTTATTATTTGTTGGTCCAGTCCATTTTGTCTGCCTAAGAACCAAGAAGCGACCGACAGTGAGATTAATAGAATTGGAAAGAATGACTGCAGGGTGTAATAAGCAAATGCAGCACTGAGATCTACACAATCACAGTGTGCCCAGCGTTCGTATGCTCGCCACAAACTCATGAAAACTGTTTTTGCCTTCCCTATGAAGCGAAATAACACGTTTTACTTGCGTAATCAAAACCATTTATAACGCTTGATTCAACTATTGACTTAACTACATTAAGAACATATAGGGAAATAGCTCCATGGTTATAGAAGCTATTGACTTATTGCTCGATCTTGAATATTTGTCCAGCTGTTAATCAACACTTCGCCCCATGGTGATAACTTTTCTAATTCATTCATACTGCTAGCAGTTAAGACAGGAAAATTCACTGCAGTTAAATCTTGTCCAGACTTAAGGTTTGATGGGTCATGGTTTAACCATTTAATGGAACACCCCAGTTCGGAAAGAATGAGCCAAGCAGATGCAAGATCCCATATCTTTGGTGTTGCTTCTAAGGCTGCAACAGTTTGTCCAATTGCAACTCCAATCATGTTCAAACTCGAGACTCCTAAAAGTCGGATTTTTCCTGGGAATGGTTGATCTGGTCTTCTTTGGAGAATGCGAATAGAACGACTACAAAGTGATACGCAAGCACTTTGGGAAGATAGTCGAGTTTCATTAGTTAATTTTGTCCCATTTAGCCAGACGCCTTTACCTCGAATTGCAACCATTCTTTTTCGGAGAGCTGGTATATCTAGAAACGCTGTTTCAGGCTGACCATTGGTAAAGCGAGCCATTGAGATGGCCCAGTAAGGAATGCCCGCAGAGAAATTCGTTGTTCCATCTAAAGGATCGACAACCCAATAAGCGGAAGATTCAGGAACTTTTTGACAACCTTCTTCACTTAGGACACCTTCTTGAGATGCGATATGTGCAAGGCCTTTGACAATTGTAGCGTCACTCCATCGATCACAGCTTGTAATTAATGTGCCATCAGATTTTGTATCAGACGCAATGTTCCCAAAATCTTTGAGTTGACGTTCAGCGACTAAATCAAGTAGTTCATGCACTGCCTTGATTTGTTGCTTAGTTAAATTGCTTGGCAAAGGCTTGTAGTTCATCTTTATTTCCTGGCGGGTGACTTTGGGCAAGGTTTAATTACTGGAAAAGTTTCTATTGGTAGGTTCTCTGGATTATTTTTATTTGTGATAGGTATTGATTCTGGATAATTGCAGACTTCAGCATGGTCAATTCCAGTCCTTCTTTTAAGATTAGAAATACTTGTATTATATGCAGTTATTGCTTCTGAATAACCTACTTCAGCTTGGGTTAAATCACGTTGATTATTAACAACTTCACGTTGTGTTGTTACTCCAGCTTTGAAACGTAAACGAGCAAGCCTTAGAGATTCTTTGGCAGCGATGACTTCTCTTGTACTGCTTGCAATATCCTGCGTAGCATTTCTAAGTTGGAAGAAATTTTTCTCTATTTCTTGGCGAATTTCGTTCCGCTTTACAGCGAATTCAGATTCAATTACTTGAGAGGCTTCTTTGTTCAAATTGTAGTCGGACCTTGCAATGCCGCCATCAAATATTCTCCAGCTTGCTCGCATCCCAATAGTATTTATATATGAAGAACCATCTGTGGTTGTTGAATTTAATTTTCCATTTGAATAATCGTTACTGAAGCTATTAAATATACTCAGCTTTGGTTGTGCAACAGCTAATGCTGCATTTGCATTATTATTTTGAATTGAGATGTCAAACTTTATATTTTCTAATTCTTCCCTTAATAAATATGCGGAAATAATGCTCTCTTCTTTAGAGGCAGTCCATGCACCTATTATTTTTACTGGAGATGCCGCTATGGGAACAACTTGTTGTGGCAGGTTTAGAATATTAGCCAGGGAGCTTCTATTGATATTCTGATCCCCTAGTTTTTTTGCCAAGAGCCTTTTATCTCGAGCAAGTTGGGTTTCTGCTTCTAAAACTTCGAGGCGAGTCCCTAGACCTGATTGAAATCGAGCTTTTGCATCTTTTAGGCTTATTTGTGATGCATTAATAGACTCTTGGGCAATTCGGACACCTTCATCAGAACTTTGAAGTAGAAAATAAGTATTTAGTGCCTCTAAGTGCAAATCTTTTAATTGAATTAAATATGATATTTTTGCTTTTTCAAAATTATCTTTGGCAGATGCAATTTTAGGAGACCTTGATGGATCGATTAGTTTCCAGTCGATGTCAATTGAAAGGGTTGTTTCTAATTCTGAGCTTGAGGTGTTAGAGCTAGCTTCTGGGAAGCTTTCACCTTCTAAGTATTTTGGAGTTACACCTAGATCTATCGTTGGGTACCATGCCCCGATTGCTTTATTCAGGTTATATTTTTGCTGTTTAATTTTTCTTCTGGCAATTTCTAATTTTGGGCTATTTTTCTCAATCAAACCTTGAAGATCATTTATCTCTAATGGATATAAGTTGCGGCCTATAAAATCAGAACTTTTTGTTGGGACTTCTAGATTAGGAGGAGATTGAAGTTGGTCAAGCTGCTCACTAGAGCTGTACTTATTTCTTGAAGGAATCTTTTGGTTGGCTATTATTGACGATTTTTGACGAAGTGTTCTGCCTGTATCAGTTCTAGTTAATAACCATCTGGATTTGAAATTGTATGAATTTCTTCCGTCTTTTTCTCTATTCAATAATGGATTGGGGCCTGCGATTAATTCACCTTGCAGAGGTTGATGGGCTCTAATCGAACTGGCTCCTTGAAGGAGTACGCAGACTACAAAAATTATTTTTGCAGTTTTGCTTTGCACTGAGATTAGGAAACTCTTTTTATTTTAGAGAACTTTGTCTAAATCTTCTATTGCTGCAGCCACGATGTCATCTGCTCCATGCACAACTCTGATTGGTATTTGTAGTGCATTGCCAAGTTCTTCTATAGACATGTCATCAAGGAAAAGAGCTTGACCTTCTTTCAACATCACTGATGGTAGAAGAAGCTGTTCTCCAAGATCTGCTTCCCTCAATCCTTTCAATAGGTCGTCGCCTGTCAATAGACCTGTGACTACTTGCTCTTGTCCCCAGTATGGGCTGGGTAATCCATATAAATGAAGAGTGAGGCCATCAATTTTATTAAGTCGTCTGGATGCAGGAATTAAGGATTTTTCAACAATTCGACCTACGATCCAACTACACGTTTTAGGAGTTCGAAGTTTTTTGGGAAGATTGCGAGTTGCGATATCAATTTGTTCTAGAAAAGCCCTTATGCTTCCTACGCCATTTTCTTGTTGGGGGAGGTCTTCGTAAGCGCTTCGCGTTGGAAGCGGCTTACCTGAAATTAGATACCATTCATCTGAAAGCCAGGCAAAATTAGAGCCTGTTGTTTTCTTGAATTTTTTCTGCAGTAACTCTACTTGCTTAATAACTTTGCAAGCGCATTCAACATTGACGGGGACCAATCCATCGTTTTCAGGACGAAAACGTGTTAGGCCCACCGGTACTACAGCGGTTGACAGAACAACAGGCCAATCTCCTTTTGAATATTGTGCTAGATCATTTAGGGTTTGATTTAATGCATTGCCGTCATTAATTCCAGGACAAACAACTATTTGTGCATGGATTTGTAAATTGCGTTTTGACAGCCAATTCAATTGATCCATTAAAAGACCTGCTCGTGAGTTTTTTAGTAATCGAGCTCTAAGGTCTGGATCGGTTGCATGAACGGATACATATAGAGGCGAAAGACGTTGCGATTCAATTCTTTTCCAATCTGATTGTTTGAGATTGGTGAGAGTTAGGTATGACCCATAAAGGAAACTAAGTCTGTAGTCATCATCCTTTAGATAAAGACTTTTGCGGTGTCCTGAAGGCTGTTGGTCAATAAAGCAAAAAGGACAACGATTATTACATTGATGTAACCCATCAAATAATGCTTCAGTGAAGGTAAGTCCAAGTCCATCATCTGGTTCTTTTTCAAGATTAATCTTGTGTAGATGTCCAGATGCATCTATTACTTCTAGGTCTAACTCTTCTTCGACAATTAGAAATCTGTAGTCAATAAGATCTCGAGGTCTGACACCATTGATACTGAACAGTTTGTCTCCTGGTTCAAAACCAAGCTCTTCTCCAATGGATCCTGAAGCAACTGATTCAATTAATGCAGGATTTGGGGCATTGGGTTCAGACTCAGTATTTTGGACTGAAAACGCGATTTCCGCGGAAGATTCATTCCACACAGATGAATATAATTGGTGAACTTAGTTTGACTTTTGGACCCACCACCAAACTAATAAGATTAGACCAAATAGCAATCTATAAAATATAAAGATCAATGTGTTGTTTTTTTGCAAATATTTAAGCAACCAGTCAATGACAATCCATGAAACAACTGTTGCAGAAGTAATGCCACACAATATTGGCAATGCCTCGTTTGTTAATAGTATTTGGCTGGAAAAAGAATTTTTCAGCTCGGATAAGCCAGCAAAAGTGATTGCAGGTATACCAATTAAGAAGGAAAACCTTGCGGCATCTTCTCTTTTCCAGTCATAAAGTAAAGCAGTCGTTAGTGTTATGCCTGCGCGAGATACACCTGGAATAAGTGCAAGTATTTGCCCTATCCCTATTACTAAACCATCTTTGCCTGAAATTTCCGATAAGTTTTTGACTTGTCGACTTGATTTCTCTGCGAGTGCAAGTAACAAGGCCATTAGAATGGAAATAAAGCCAATAAAAGGGATACTTCGTAAAAAAGACTGTTCGAAATCATTCCACAAAAGTTTTATTGACATTCCAGCTATAAGGATTGGAGCAGTTCCAATGATTATTCCAATACCTAGCCGTGCATGTTGCTCTCGCCATTGGCCTCGCCTGACAGCCAAGTTAATGCCCTTGAGTATTGCCTTGAGATCATTCTTGAAGTAAAAGATTACTGCCACAATGCTTCCTAGTTGGAGCACCGCTGTTGCCGATAACCCAGGATCCTCCCAACCGATTATTAAAGGAATAGCCTTTAAATGAGCTGTACTGCTTATTGGGAGAAATTCAGTTATGCCTTGGATGATGCCTAATACAAAATATTGAAAGCAGGCATCAAGTAGTGCATTTGTATTTGAGATTTCAGTCATTCGGAGAAAAGCCAATGCATAGCATTGATTCACAAAAAAACTGCCTTGCAAGCATGATGGTCTTCTAAGGTTCTTGGAATTTGCTCCAATTTAGGGATACTTCCCCAATTGGTTCAATTAGTACATTTTCTTCTTCCCACTGTTCTGCTAAGTAACCCCTGAGCAATTCTCTCCTAATCGAAGAGTCGTCTGTTCTTTCAGATGGCTATCTCTCCAAGCAAAGCACTTTGCAGTTTTGGGCAAGTGCAATGGTTGTCTTGCCAGTTTTTCTTCAGGCTCCATGGGTTCATTTTCATCCAATTGCCGCATGTTTGTTCACCTTTGTGCTTTTAGGGGTTGGAGTGGCATTAGTGAGGTTTGGAGGTAATAAATGGGCCCGCGCTGGATCCCTTTTGGTTGGTGTTAGTGGTAGTTGGCTTGGTGGGTGCTTGTTTTGGGGTTGGTTGCGTGAGCACCCTGTAATGCACTTGCCTGTTGAAGCTATAGCCTTACCTTTGGCATTTGTTGGACTTCAAACGCGTTGGCGAATTGGTGCGGGATTTTATTTGTCTTGTTTGCTTGGAACAGCAGTGACTGATCTAATGATGCTTCTTACAGGAGTTATCAATTCATGGCCTGAAGTGGTTAAGGCTTCTTTAGTTGAAGCACCTCAGCTGCTTCATGAAACTGCTGAGCAAATTTTTAAACCACAATCCATCATTTTGTTGATCATTGCTGCAGTGTTCATAATCTTTATTTCAAATTTAATGAAGGAAAGGGCACTTCCTTTTTCCCCTTCAGGCAGTACATGGTTGGTTGCAAGTGCGGCCCTATCTACAACACTGTGGGTTGATGGCCTTTTTCTTTTCACGGCTTTTGTAGAACCAAGGTTAAGTGGATTGATATAGATGGACTCGGTACAGTTGTTATCTCATAATTGGTCAACAATGTTTAGCTACTTTTAGTTTAAAAATTAAGTGAAATGCTTATAAAACAATTTTTTATCCAGTCATCTCCATCAAGGCTGTTGCGTTATAGGGGTGCAATTTTTTAGGTTTATGAGGCCTCCTTTGATTTCCAGTTCAATTAATCGTGCACCTTGGGATGTAGTGGTCGTTGGTGCCGGAGCGGCTGGCTTGATGTCTTGCCTTGAACTACCAGCTCACTTAAAGGTTTTATTGCTAAATCGGAATACCAGTAGACATTCTTCGAGTCGATGGGCACAAGGCGGTATGGCTGCAGTGACTCGTCTTGAAGATAGTTTTCAGAGTCATGCAGAGGATACTTTGAAGGCAGGAGCAGGTTTATGTGATGGAGATGCCGTGAGAATGTTTGTTGAGGAAGCTCCTCAATGCGTTCAGCGACTGGAAGAGATTGGAATGGAGTTTGATCGTGACTGTGACCAGCTTGCAACCACTCTTGAGGCTGCTCATAGCTTTAGACGTGTTTTACATGTTCAAGATCGTACTGGGCGAGCACTTGTTGAGGTTCTTGAGGATCAAGTTGATAAACGTTCTAACTTTTTGCATTGTCGAGGCATAAGAGTTACCCAACTGTTGGTCCAATCCAATTGTTGTGTTGGTGTTCAAGTACTTGATGGGCCCTACCTCTATTGGATTTCAGCTAGAGCAGTTGTTTTGGCTAGTGGTGGTGGTGGTCATTTGTATGCAAATACCACTAATCCTTCGCAGGCTTGTGGAGAAGGACTTGCTTTGGCTTGGCGAGCAGGTGCTGTTATTGAAGATCTTGAATTTGTCCAATTTCATCCAACTGCTTTGCATTTGGATGAAGGGCCATGCTTCTTAATAACTGAGGCTTTGAGGGGAGAGGGTGCTGTTCTTTTAGACAAATTTGGTAAAAGTCCTGTTGCGCATTTGGATGGTGCTGACCTTGCTTCCAGAGATCAAGTAAGTAGAGCATTGGTCGAAGCAATGGCACGACAAAGTGTTGATCACATGGGTCTTGATATAAAGCCAATTTCTTTGGCTCGAATAGATGCGCAGTTCCCCAACATTGTGCAGCGGTGTAGGGCACTAGGCTTGGATCCATTAAACAACTTGATTCCAGTTGCACCTGCTGCCCACTATTGGATGGGAGGAGTGGCTACAAATTTGCAAGCGGAAACTACAATTAAAGGCCTTTTTGCAGTTGGAGAGATTGCATGCACTGGATTGCATGGTGCCAATAGACTTGCAAGTAATTCACTAATGGAATGTTTGGTTTTTGCGAGAAAAATGACAAAAATTGAGTTGAATAATGATGTTGATTTGGTGGCAAGTTCTATCAATCCAATTAATTTTCAAGATTGCGATTTCTCATTGTCTGGGACTACAACAGCGGATGATTTAGTTAGAGCAATCCAGAATTTACGAGAACTTTGTTGGCGTGAGGCTGGTGTTAAGCGCTCATCCCTTGGCATGCAAAAGGCATGGCATTCAATTCGTGAGGATTTTGAAGATTTAAATTCACAACCATTGCTGCAGTTAATGCAAAACCAATCTATTGATAGTGGGGTGCGACTTGAAGAAGCTTCTCGCAGAGATCTCAACTTGCTTTTGGATTTAAATAATCGTCAATTAGTGAGTGCTTTGTTGTTTGAGGCTTGCTTGTTTAGACGTGAAAGTAGGGGTGGCCACTATAGAATTGATGTGCCTTTATCAGTGCCTTATTGGGATTGTCATTCCTGTCAACAACGTGGGCAGAAAATATTTACTAGGCCAGTCAAGGCTTAGAAGTTCTTCAGAAATTTCTTTTGCCTTGATAACCGCTTATATCTGCTAATTCTTTTAGTGATTGAACTCCAGACTCTATTTGCCCATTGAGCTCCCAGGAGGGATAACCACTTATCCCTTTCCTTTCACATAAAGCTCTTTGGTTGTTTTGGCCATCTGCTGCACATTCAATAATGACAAGTTCAGATACGGCTTCTTTCCCAAACATTTCCTTTTGGTCATGGCAATGTGGACACCAATATGCGGAATACATAACAGCACCAGTTGCTTTGAGGTGTTTGGCTAGTGAAATTTGAGCCAGAGTGCTTTTGGCATTAACTATTGGAGGAATGCCTTCCAGATTTGCTCTAGATGTTGGAGTTTCTGGATTTACAGCTGAAACCCATATAAAGCCTCCTAAAAGAACAGCCAGAGAAAGAAGAATGCCTCGAAAAATCAATTCTCCCGGATCATCCCACCCACCTCCTATAACCGCTAATGCTAATAGTGTGATCGAAAGAAAAGCTGATAAAAAGCAGAAGAAACAAAAGGCTTCGATCTTGAAAACCATTAACCAAACCAGGAGAAGACTGAAAACTGCCATCCCGCAAGATGTAAAAAATAGCCCCCACCATGTTTTTCGAGCTACTTCACTTTTGTTGTCTCCTCCGCCTGGTATGAAAGGCAATATGGCCATTAAAAGTATTGCCAGATAACTCCCTAACCCCATTAAAGACAATGGAATTGTGAATCCATTACCACCTATTAGGGTGCCCCATGCGCTATTTAAGACCTTGTCACACCCTTCTGTTCCACCAGGACAGGACAAGGTTGAGATCCATCCCCATCTGCTAAAGGTTATTGAACCAGTATCTATTACTCCAATGGTGGCCAGAATGGCCATTGTCACCCTGACCCATTTTGACCCTTGGTCTTGGCGTCTGCGACTTTTTAGGCGAGTTATTCCCATGATTTAGGGAGATCTATCATGATTCTGACAGTTTTATGAATTCAACGCTTATCTATATTTTCAAAGCAAATAACTTTCTTTTTCGGTAATACTTGTTTGTTTCTCATGGTCTTTGACAAGGTTTGACTATCGTTATGGCCTACAGACAAAATCTATTGCATTGAAGAAAGACAAACCAACAGTCGCCTTTACTCATTTAGGTTGCGAGAAAAATCGCGTTGATACTGAGCATATGCTTGGCTTGTTGGCGCAAGAGGGATATTTAGTAACTAGTAATGAAAAGGATGCTTCTGTTGTTGTAGTCAATACCTGTAGCTTTATTCAAGAGGCAAGAGAGGATTCGGTACGCACACTAGTTGCACTTGCAGACCAAGGGAAAGAGTTGATCATTGCTGGTTGTTTGGCCCAACATTTTCAGGAAGAGCTTCTTGAGTCGTTACCAGAGGCCAAGGCAATAGTAGGTACTGGAGATTATCAACATATTGTTGAGGTATTGAGAAGAGTTGAGACAGGGGAAAGGGTAAATCAAGTTAGTCAAAAACCTACATTTGTCGGGGATGAAAATCTTCCTCGTTACCGAACAACAGCTAAAGCAGTTGCCTATTTAAAAGTTGCTGAAGGATGTGACTATCGGTGCTCATTTTGCATTATCCCGAAATTGCGTGGGGATCAACGCAGTCGTTCAATTGATTCGATAGTTTCAGAAGCCCAGCAATTAGCAGAGCAGGGTGTTAAGGAGTTGATTTTGATTAGTCAGATCACGACTAATTATGGAATCGATCTTTATGGGAAGCCTGCTCTTGCGGAACTTTTGAGAGCACTTGGAGAAGTGGAGATTCCTTGGGTGCGTGTGCATTATGCCTATCCAACTGGTCTAACACCAGATGTTTTGGCTGCTTTTAGAGACATTCCTAATGTTTTGCCTTATCTGGACCTTCCTTTGCAGCACAGTCATCCTGATTTGCTTAAGGCAATGAATCGGCCTTGGCAATTAGATGTTAATTCAGTGCTTTTGGATCAAATTCGAGCTCAATTACCTGAGGCAGTTATTCGAACTACTTTGATTGTCGGTTTTCCAGGTGAGTCTGAAGCACATTTTGAGCATCTTGCTTCTTTTGTAGAAAGCCAATGCTTTGACCATGTTGGAGTTTTTACATATTCAGCTGAAGAAGGTACAAAAGCTGCTTCTCTTCCTAATCAAGTTGATTTTGCAGTCGCTCAATCTCGTAAGGATCAATTAATGGCTATTCAGCAGCCTATATCTGAGATGAAGAATCGCAGTTTGATAGGCCGAACAGTAGATGTGTTAGTAGACCAGGTAAACCAAATGACCGGGGAAATGGTTGGAAGATGTTATCGCTTTGCTCCTGAAGTTGATGGTGATGTCCTTTTACAGCAAGGATCAGATGAGTTCAAAGTCAAACCAGGCATGATGGTGCCCGCAAAAATTGTCGGCGCAGATGTTTATGACTTGAATGCACAATTAGTAGGAGCCAAGGCGATTATTGATGATTTCAGAAAGCCTGCTTGATGTTTTTTGTTTGAAATTGCAGGTGAAAGTTAAAGGGAGTTAGATCAACTTGATTGCTTTTAGCAATTTGTTTAGGGCAAAAGCTGCAACAAGGCCACTTCCAACAATTGCTAAATAAAAAACGATTCCCATTGGAGACGAAGTGGCTAATACCTATTAGATCAGATAGATCCCACAATAGGAGCCAACATATGAAAATTTGCATCTCAGTCTTGAAAGTAAGGCTTCCTATGGAGAAGGCAGACTTCGGCTTTTTGAAGCTCTCTCCCCAGATATAAGGCATGATCAAGTCGGCTGATCGGTGGAGGGTTTTCTTCTTCAGTGAGCTGGATTCCAATTTCCTTCGCACTTCGTCCTTTGTAAATTTTGATTGGTGATCTTTCTCTTGCATCTTTGCAGCCAATAGGTTGGCCAGTCTCCGTATCTACTGCTCTACCAAGGTCATCGATATTGTTTGAGTAATGTTCTACTAAAATTTCTTTAGAGGATGCATCCAACTTGATAAGAAAATAGCCGCTTGGATCTAGCGAGATAAAGCGTTGAGATAATTTCTCATCAAGTTTATGAATTTGTTCTAAAGCATCCTCGTCAATGATGCTTGAGTCCATATTCTCAAACTGTAGATGAAAGTTTTGGCCGTTCAATTTTAAATGGTAATTCGTTATTGGCTGCTTCTATTTCGTCAAGCATCATTTTATTCACTTTCTCTAACCATGGCTTAATTAGACTATCCATTCTTTTGTCATACCAACGGTGAAGACTTGTGTTTGATTGAGCAATGAAACCTCTTCTTCTTTTATGTGAGCCACCTGCTCCAGGATCAAAACGCGATATCCCCTGCTCTAAGGCCCATGATATTGGAGAGTAGTAACAAACTTCAAAATGTAAATAGTCGATTTCCGCTTTGCTACCCCAATATCTTCCCCAAAGCATGTCCTGATGTTTTATGCATAAAGACATTGCTAAAGGGTCTTCAGGGTTTTCACGATGCGCACTAAAAAGGACAATTTGATTCTTTTGTTCGGGTTTAGCAAGCTCTTCGAAGAATGATTCGGAAAGATACTTGCTACCCCAGACCCCCCATCTTGCGCAGTGCTCTTCGTAAAATTTGTGCATTATCTGCATTGTTTCTTTGTTGATTGAGTCATTTGTAAGTGCAGTGACGTTAATGCCTGCATCTTTGACTGCTTTTCGTTCTCTTTTTATGTTTCTTCTTTGGTTTGAATTAAATCTGCCAAGATAATCCGAAAAATTTTTAGAGTCTTCGGCACGCCAAATACTACTTTGATTGATCCATTTTGCGCAATTAGTTGCTTCTGCAAGTGAGCACCATGTTTGATCGACATAGAGGAAATTGCAACTTGCTAGTCCATTTTCAATTGAAAATTGATCTATTATATTCATCATTAATGCTGTCAATTCTTCAGCATTCTCATTAGGTGCATAGAAGAAGCGATATCCTTCCACGGGGCTTAAAGGGCTCATCCCTAGGAGTTTAGGATAATAGTTAATGCCTAATTGACTTGCCAAGTTGGCAAAGACTTGATCAAAAATAAATTCTCCATAGCTGTGACTCTTTAAATATAAAGGTGCAACTGCAACAGGATATTTGTCTCGCCATATTATTAAATGGAGTGGTTGCCAACCATTTCTAGCACTTATGCTTCCAGACCTTTCCAAGGCGCACAACCATTCCCACCTATAGAAAGGGTTTGATTGATTATTTATGAGATGATTCCAATCATCTTCGTGGATTTCTGTTATTGACTTGTGCCAACGTGCTATAAGCTTTTCCATTAATATCTAGCTTTTGATTTCTTGAAATGCCACCTAACTGACATTATTATGTGTAATGCAATTATATAAATACTCTTCATTGATTTTTCACGAACTTGCTTTTTTTCTCCGCATTGATCTCATCAGAAGAGTGATTACGAAAGTAGCGCAATAACAATTCATTATGTCCAAGAGTTGAACTCCCTATTAGCTCCCAGCAATTAGGCTCCCGTAAGTTTTCTGGTAAATCTTTCATCTGACTAGGGACCCAAGTGTATTCACCACCTATTATTTTCGGTGTTAGTGTAAGTTGCAGCTCGTCTATTTGGTCGGCATTTAATAAAGATCCAACCAGCTTCGCTCCCCCTAATACCAAAATTTTTTTTAGACCTTCTTCTTTAAGTTGTTGAAAAGTTTTGACCCAATTGCTATTTAGCATTAACTCACGCTCATAGTTGTAGATGATTTTGTTATTTTTTGGTTGTGATTGTCCAGTAATTAACCATCTTTCTATTGGCTGATGAAAGAAAGGCCAATCTGGACAAAAATTTTTTTGACTACTAATAACTATTGAGATTGGTTGTTCAGGGAGGCCTTGAGATTTTCGCTTTTTGATTAATTCATAGTTTTGTATTAGGCAGGTGGTGTGATGGGCACGAAGTGTCCCGCCACCAATTAGTGCTGCATCAGCCCAAGCGAGTGATTCCTCTAAAACTCGTCGATCGTCAATGCTGCCTAAGTGAGCTTTGCCCCCATGAGGCATAGCTAATCTTCCATCCAAGCTGACTGCCAAGACAAGTCGAACCCATTGAGAATCCAAAATTGTTTTTATTGGGCGGTGATTTGTGCTAGAGCTGGTGGCATTGCATTTAGCTGGGGTGTTTCTGCATACACTTCTGCCGCATTGTTAGGGCTCTCTTGTAGCCGTATTTTATGGAGGTTTGCTCCAATTGCTTTTATTGGTTGTTTGAGGCGATCTGCAATATGGAGCGCAATATTTTCAGCAGTTGGGACGCATTGAGAGAAGTAAGGAATGTCTTTGTTCAGGTGTGTGTGATCAAAAGGCTCTACAACTAGATCATTAACTAAGCATTGCAGTGCTGATAGGTCACATATCATTCCCGTGCGTTCATCTATCTCTCCACGTACTGTGATATCTACTAAATAATTGTGGCCGTGACCGTTTGGTCTTGCACATTTGCCATAGATATTTTCGTTTTCCTCTTGGCTGAGCTCCTCTTTGGCAAGTCGATGAGCAGCTGCAAAATGAGTTTGAATGGTTAAAAAGGCATCCATAGCATTTCCTATGTAATCGGCCCAAAGGCGTGGGTGTTCATAAAGGCGAAGTGCAACTAACGGTAACTCAGACTTGAGACGGTTCCAGATAATTCGTGTTAAAGCTTCTGTGGTTGGCAAACAACCATTGACCTTGGTCAGGTCAAATTCTGGCCAAGTTTCATTGAGGAAGCGAAAGTCAAGTTGATCAGTGACCTGAGTACGAATAGCCTGCTTTACATCAGAAAGGTTTAGCACCATGCCATCTGAATTGAGTCCTCCTGCCATGGATACGATTAGTTCGTAATTGTGTCCATGGCCTGGTGCTAGTGAACATGCGCCAAAGCAAGCAGTGTTGTCTTCTTCAGAAAGTTCTGGCAACCAGTATCGGTGACTGGAGCTAAAACAGGCGCGTCTTGTAATGACACATCCACGATCTTGTCCATGCTTTGCCCTAGAGGTCATCTCTTTGCCATGGCTAGCACAATTAAATCTAAGTCTACTTAATTTCTAATTGATTTTGTTTTGATGACTATTTCCTATGCCCCAGAGCTTCTCAAGAAAAGATTAGGAGGCCGTAATATTTATCTAGTAGGAATGATGGGGTCTGGAAAAAGCCAGACAGGTCCGCATTTAGCGAAAGCATTGAATTATGGATTTGTTGATGCTGACAATGTCATAGAGCAGCTCTGTGGGAAAGCCGTTTCAAAGATTTTTGAAATGGATGGGGAAAAAGGCTTTCGACTTGTTGAATCCCAGGTTTTGAATGCTATTGGTCAAAGGCACTCTTTAGTTGTGGCTACAGGTGGAGGAGTTGTGATCAAATCACAAAATTGGGGAGTACTTCATCAAGGAATCGTTATATGGATAGATCCAGGGAAGGAGAGGCTTTTCTTGAGGTTGCAAGCTGATCCAGGCGATCGACCGTTATTACAGAAAAATCTACTATTTAGTGATTTTGAAGATTTGGTGGCTTCCCGTGAAAAGTTTTACGATGAAGCTGATTTGCATTTGCAGATCGGCGACTCAGCCCCCAAGGAAGTTGCGAAACAAATTGTTCAGTCTTTGCCTTCAATTCTTAATGACCCGGAGGCTCCAAACGCACAGCAAACCACTGTAAGTTGATTCCGGGTTCAATTTCTAGCTCACAAGCTGTGTCTAGCAGCCTTTTTGCTGCGGCAGTTGTAGATGGTTGATCTTTAAGATCATCGGGTAGTTTCTCAAATTGGTCTAACCAACTTTTTAGCCATTCAATTGTCTCTTCTTGATTTAGGAATTTTTCTGGCTTACCTCCTTCTATAACCACATAGTCATCACATGCACGGATTAGAGGGTCTGACATGATCAATTTCCTCTTATTACTTTTTTGATGTATTAAGGCTGTCAGTAATAAGTCAGCGATGCCTGCAGTTTTTGTAGATCTCAATGTAATTCTTTGCTTTCGGATAAAAAGCTGAATAATGAAGTGGATAGAGCTTTAAAATTTATCCTTCTTTAAAGGTGAGGGAAAGTAACCATTAAATTCTTTTGTGAGGTGGTTTATGGGTGAATTTTTTGCCAATGTTCTTAGGTACCCTAAATACCTGATAACTATTGTTCTTGGTGTTTTTGCCGCATCATTGGAGCCTTTAGTCAAACGAAGCAGCAATCCCATAACCGCGATATCTCTTATTGGAGCTTTCATTAGTGGCTTATTAACTCTTGGCTTTATTTTGAGAGCAATGGTTTTCCCAGTAGCTTTGAGGTAGCTATGGCACAAGGACGTCGCGTTGAGAGAGTTGCTGCGTTGATTCGACGTGAAATTAGTCAGCTTTTAATTAATGGCATTAGAGATGAGCGTGTTCATCTTGGGATGGTGACGATTACGTCCGTAGAAGTTTCGGGCGATTTGCAGCACTGCAAAGTCTTTGTAAGTATTTTTGGACAAGATACTGAGAAAAATCTTGTAATGTCTGGATTGAATGCTGCAACTGGATTCCTCAGAGGTGAGTTAGGTAGAAAGTTGCAATTAAGAAGAGCTCCAGAGATTATTTTTTGTTTAGACAGAGGAATAGAAAAGGGGACTTCGGTTTTGAATTTGTTGGAAAGTTTAGATAAGGAAAGAAAGTCAAATAATGAAAAAAAGCATAATGCTATTGAGGGGCAATAATTACTTTGCAAGAAAGTGATTTACGCAAAAATGTAGCTGAATTATTGATCGTTCGTGCAAGCGGCCATGCTTATGATTCTCAACGTCAATATCCCAAATGGGAGCTAAGTAATAGTGAGCTAAAAAGACTTTTAAAGATAGGTGTAGGTGGAGTGATTTTTTTTGGCGGCACTACTAATGAATTAGAACAACGCTCTAAAACAATTAGAAGCTTATCTGAAAAACAACTTTTGCTATGTGCAGATATTGAAGAGGGTTTAGGTCAACGTTTTCAAGGAGGCACATGGTTGGCGCCTCCCTTTGCAGTTGGATCTATATATCGTCAAGAGCCTGAAAGGGCAATTTCTTTAGCTGAAAGGTACGGTATTTGTACAGGTTCTCAAGCTAGAAGATGTGGACTTAATTGGGTTCTTGCTCCTGTTTGCGATATTAATAATAACCCAAAGAACCCTGTAATAAACCTACGTGCTTGGGGTGAAGATGCTTCTACGGTCGCAGACCTTACTAGGGCATTTAATAGAGGCTTATCTTCACAAGGAGTTCTTTCTTGTGCAAAACATTTTCCAGGGCATGGGGATACATCTGTTGATTCGCATTTGGAATTACCAGTTCTTCAACATGATTTAAAGAGGTTGAAAGAAGTAGAACTTTTGCCTTTTAAAGAGGTAATTGCTTCGGGTGCTGACAGTGTCATGACAGCTCACCTTTTGTTGCCCAAGATTGATCCTCACAATCCAGCGACTTTGTCAGAAAAAGTGATTTCAGAGCTTTTGCGCAAAGAAGTTGGCTTCGATGGTCTTTTGGTGACTGATGCTCTCGTGATGGCGGCGATCGCTCAACGTTATGGTTGTGGAGAAGCTGCAGTAATGGCCTTTCATGCTGGCGCTGATTTGTTGATGATGCCAGAGAATCCTGATGAGGCCATTAAGGCAATATGTGAAGCATTGTTGTCTGGTCGAATTCCATTAAAGCGGCTTGAAAAGGCTTTGGAACGAAGAGAAAAAGCATTGACTAAAGTGAATATGTTTAGCCCAATGCTGCAAAAGAAGGACAATTCATTATCTAGGTTTGAGTTGGAAAGTGCTGAAGATCAGTTACTCGTAGATGAGTTAATTAACAGCTCCATTGAAATTAGAACTGAGGGAAATTTCGCAATAAATAATGATGGTATAAATTTGCTGCGAATTGATGGTATTTTTCCTTGCCCCTTTTTATCGTCTTTAGCACCAGCTTTATTGATACCTGAAAAATTGGGCTACCGAACTGTTGTTTGTCATCAGTTAGGTGTGAACCCTTGGCAAGAGAATCCCGATGAACCTTTGGCTTTGGATAGGTTTGGTGATGGAACTGTTTTTCTGCAGTTATTTATGAGGGGTAACCCTTTTCGTGGGGATTCTTATAAGAATGAACCTTGGTTGGCAGCTATTAGACAGTTGCAACGTCACAATCGTCTTTCTGGATTGATTGTTTATGGATGTCCTTATCTTTGGAAACAGTTTGCGGCAGTTTTAGCCCCTTCTATTCCCTATGCCTATAGCCCTGCTCAGAATTCACTGGCTCAAGAGCGAGTACTTTCTTCTTTGGTGCAAGAAGAAAAGATG
>QCGF01000004.1 GCA_003278175.1 Prochlorococcus sp. AG-363-P15 | reverse complement strand
ATTAGAAACTTTTTCTTGAGGAGTAGACATTCTTTAAATTCGCGTATTTCTTCGAAGGTATCGGCTCTTTTTCGGGCTGCAAGTTCTTTTTTCTTTCTATTTCGTCGAATCGTCCAGTATTATCCGCGCCATGACAGGATTCGCCAATTTGGAGAATCGTGAGAGGCGACTCGGAGGGAGTTCGCTCGTCACGGGAACTGAGGTTCACCCTCAGGCTTCAGGGGCAAGCTGTGTCATAACTACTGATTCTGAGACTGCCCGAGTTGCTCGTCAGGCTAGTCATGTCCAGCAAATTGAATTAAGAACATACGTTTTTCTTGACTCACTTCAGCCTCAACTGGCTGCATATATGGGGACAGTAAGCCAGGGGTTTTTGCCTATCCCTGGAGATGCATGCCTTTGGATGGAAGTTTCTCCAGGAATGGCAGTTCATCGGGTTACTGACATTGCTCTTAAGGCCAGTAATGTCAGGCTTGGCCAGATGGTGGTTGAGAGAGCCTTTGGTTCATTGGCTCTTTATCATCGAGATCAAAGTACTGTTTTGCATTCTGGCGATGTTGTGTTGGATGCAATTGGAAGCAGTATTGATAGACGTCGGCCTTGTGATGTGAGTTGGACGGAAGTTATTCGAGCAATTACACCAGACCACGCAGTTCTTATCAATCGCCAGAACAGAAGGGGTTCGATGATTGAGTCCGGTATGAGTATGTTCATTCTCGAAACTGAGCCTGCAGGTTATGTGCTTATAGCGGCTAATGAGGCGGAAAAATCTTCCAATATTACTGTTGTTGATGTCAAAGGAGTCGGGGCTTTTGGACGTTTAACCCTTGCAGGAAAAGAAGGAGATGTAGAAGAGGCCGCTGCAGCTGCAATGCGTGCTATTGATCAAATCAATTCTTAAGGTAATTAGTTAAGTCCAAATGACTCTCGCAGAAAAGGTGCAATTGCTCTTGCTGCCTTGCCTCTGCTCCCTAACTTTGAAAGCTGTTCTTGAGTGAACTCTCCATAGGTGCACTGAGCTTCTTTCACCCACAAGAGTGATTCGAACTCTCCACCTTTGTAGGCAGGAGTTCGAAGCAGTTCTCCCCAGCAAATCCCCTCTGCGTCTTTGATGAGATCTCCTTTGGGGTTGCAAAGAACCATGACGCTATGGAATCGGGCACTTCGATAGGGGGTATCGCCTAGTGCGTCAAGAATCTTGCTGAGCTTGTCTTCGTTGCTTTTTGCAAATCGAGCGGAGTAAATGCCAGGTTTACCATTGAGTGCATCAACTTCAAGGCCAGAGTCGTCTGCAATGGCCCAGCTTTTAGTGATTCTTGCTGCTGCTTGTGCTTTGAGTAATGCGTTTTCCAGATAGGTAGATCCAGTCTCTTCAACATCTAGACCGCTAGGCTGTTTCTGGATATTCAAAGGCAATGGACCAAGCATTGCCTCTATCTCTGCAACTTTTCTAGGGTTGCCACTAGCAATTGTAAGTAGTGGCATTGTCAAAATTAAACCAGTAATTGAAGTCACCATTTTGCTAGGTGACGGGGCGACTAAATTCTCTTTTTAATTTATTTGAGACAGGGTTGGGTTGAACATTCCACCCCCAAGCAATGCATAGGGACCTGTCTCGGTTGCACAAAATACTCATGCTCTAGATGGATCGCAATTGATTGTCTTGAACTGCCCATCAAAAAAACCACAGCTCTTTTTAACAGTCATGCCAAGGGTGATAAGTATGGCTTATCAGACTTACAAAGAAAGGTAATCGGGTTTTTGGTCAAATTCACTTGACTTCTTGAGTGATTGCAAAGCATCCTTCTTTACGAACATTCCATCCCTTTACTTTTAGGCAGGCAATGGCTAACGAAACAATGGGCATAGCACTCGGCATGATCGAGACCCGCGGCCTCGTTCCAGCAATCGAAGCAGCTGATGCAATGACCAAGGCTGCTGAAGTGCGCCTTATTGGTCGTGAATTCGTCGGTGGTGGTTACGTTACCGTGTTGGTTCGCGGTGAAACAGGTGCTGTAAACGCTGCTGTTCGTGCTGGTGCAGATGCATGTGAGCGCGTTGGTGACGGTCTTGTTGCTGCACACATCATTGCTCGCCCACACCGTGAAGTTGAGCCTGCTCTTGGTAATGGAGCATTCCTTGGTCAAAAGGACTGAGACGTAATGCAGGTCCTTTGAGAAGGACCTCTAAATCTCAACCTTAAATAACGACTTAAAGGAGTTTTCTAATGAGCAAGAAGTACGACGCAGGGGTTAAGGAGTACAGAGATACCTACTGGACTCCCGACTATGTGCCCCTAGACACCGACCTTTTGGCATGTTTCAAGTGCACTGGGCAAGAAGGTGTACCAAGAGAAGAAGTAGCTGCTGCTGTGGCCGCTGAATCATCTACAGGCACTTGGTCCACAGTTTGGTCTGAGTTGCT
Source organism: Prochlorococcus sp. AG-363-P15 (assembly GCA_003278175.1). Lineage (GTDB taxonomy): Bacteria > Cyanobacteriota > Cyanobacteriia > PCC-6307 > Cyanobiaceae > AG-363-K07. Next base: position 44,757 of record QCGF01000004.1, on the reverse strand, counting down.
AACTGACCTTGAGTTTTACAAAGGTCGCTGCTATCGCATTGAAGACGTTCCTGGCGATAAGGAATCTTTCTATGCGTTTATTGCCTATCCACTTGATCTTTTCGAGGAAGGATCTATCACAAACGTGCTGACTTCTTTGGTTGGTAACGTTTTTGGATTCAAGGCTTTGCGCCATTTGCGTTTGGAAGACATTCGCTTCCCAATGGCCTTCATTAAGACCTGTGGTGGCCCTCCAAGTGGTATTCAGGTTGAACGTGACCGTTTAAACAAGTACGGCCGTCCTTTGCTTGGTTGCACCATTAAGCCAAAACTTGGTCTTTCTGGAAAGAATTACGGTCGAGTTGTTTATGAATGTCTCCGTGGTGGTCTTGACCTCACAAAGGATGACGAGAATATCAACTCTCAGCCTTTTCAGCGTTGGAGAGAACGTTTTGAATTTGTTGCTGAAGCCGTAAAGCTTGCTCAGCAAGAAACTGGTGAGGTTAAGGGTCACTATCTTAATTGCACTGCAACAACACCTGAAGAGATGTATGCGCGTGCTGAGTTCGCCAAAGAGCTCGATATGCCAATCATCATGCATGATTACATCACAGGTGGTTTTACTGCGAATACTGGTTTAGCTAATTGGTGTCGTAATAACGGAATGCTTCTGCACATCCACCGTGCAATGCATGCGGTTATTGACCGTCATCCAAAACACGGCATTCACTTCCGTGTGCTTGCCAAGTGTTTACGTCTATCAGGTGGAGATCAACTCCATACTGGAACTGTGGTTGGAAAGCTAGAAGGTGACCGTCAAACCACTCTTGGTTATATCGACAACCTTCGTGAATCCTTTGTCCCTGAAGATCGCACCCGCGGTAACTTCTTCGATCAGGATTGGGGATCTATGCCTGGTGTCTTTGCAGTTGCCTCAGGTGGTATTCATGTATGGCACATGCCAGCTTTGTTGGCGATTTTTGGAGACGATTCTTGCCTTCAGTTTGGTGGTGGTACTCATGGTCACCCATGGGGCTCAGCTGCTGGTGCAGCTGCTAACCGTGTAGCCCTTGAAGCCTGTGTTAAAGCACGCAATGCAGGTAGAGAGATTGAGAAGGAAAGTCGCGACATCCTTATGGAAGCAGCTAAGCACAGTCCTGAGTTGGCCATTGCACTTGAGACCTGGAAGGAGATCAAGTTCGAGTTCGACACAGTTGACAAGCTTGACGTTCAGTAGTGAAGAGGAGGAGACACAATGTCTCCTCACTTCTTACTTATCTCAATCTTCATAAGTCGATAAATCACTATCGGCAATAAAACATCCCTAATTAACTGTTCACCATGCCTTTCCAGAGCACAGTTGGTGACTATCAAACAGTCGCCACCCTGGAAACATTCGGCTTCTTACCGCCGATGTCCCAGGATGAAATTTATGATCAAATTGCTTACATTATTGCCCAGGGTTGGAGCCCAGTAATTGAGCACGTTCATCCAAGTGGTTCCATGCAGACCTATTGGTCTTATTGGAAGTTACCTTTCTTTGGCGAGAAAGATTTGAATGTGGTTGTTAGTGAGCTCGAGGCATGTCATCGTGCTTACCCTGATCACCATGTGAGAATCGTCGGTTACGACGCGTATACACAAAGTCAAGGCACTTGCTTTGTAGTTTTCGAAGGTCGCTGATCAGCGATTTGGTTAATAGCCTCGAGATTATTTTCGAGGCTATTTAGTTTCTATTGGGGAGATTGATCTCTTCTCGAATTACGACGTTTCTATTGGGCAGACATGGCAAAACAAACCAGTCGTGAGCTAGTACTTGAGCGCCGAAAGGCTCTTAGTCAAGGCGGCAAGAAGGCTGTTGTAGCAAACGGCTCCAAAGAAAATAGAGTCCGTACTGCTGAGGATTCTCGCTTTGCCAGAACAGAAACAGAATTAGTAAAGCCTAGGAAGACAAGATCTAAAATGGCTACTACTAGTACCCCTACGATTCAACTTGATTCAGGTATCTCTTCGTCAAACCAAGCTTCTAGCAGAAACATTAGGCGTGTTAGCCAACCTAGTCGCGAATTGGTGTTAGCCCGTCGTGAAGCTCTTTCTCGAAGAGGTAAGACAGCAGATACAAGCAAAGATAGGACTCGTGGAGACCTTTCAAACAAATCAGTTCAAGCAACTTTGGCAACATCTACCCCAACAAAATATTGTTGTGATGAATGTAAAGAGCGAGATTTTGAAACTCCTAACTCAGCAAAGCCTTTAAGTAGCTCAAATAAGGTTGTTGATCTTGCCTCAAGGAATGGCACTCGTCGTTCTTCTACAAAGCGCCGAGCCATACAAAATTCCAGTAGAGCACTTGTACTTGCTCGTCGTGAAGCCCAGTCTAAACATGGCAAAACTGCTGGAAAACAACCAACCTCTGCTGCTTCAGTTGCCAGACAAGGCGACCCTGAGTTGACCAGTAGGGAATTGTCTCAGAGAGTCCGGGAGCTTCGTAGTAAGAGTGGCGCTAGTGGTACGCAAAGGTCGGGTGTATGCCGCCCATGTGGGCCCAATCGAAATGGTTCTAAGAAGGCACTAGCAGCAGCTCAAGATGCACATTGGAAAGTTGGATCAAGTGAGACTATCTCTGGACAACTTGTGACTGGCACTCAAGCTAATAGGTCTTCAAAGACTACTGGTAATGAGGCTAGTACATGCCGATCAGTGACTGGGACACAGTATTTAGGCTCAGAAGTGTTTGAAACTTTCTGTCAGACGTCACCTTCTCCTAGCCAACCAAATAAGGTTGGAGTTACCAATACCACTCATGGAAATATAGTTACAGGAAATGAGGTAGGCCGTTCAAAAAAAGTTACTGGAGATGAGCCTGGCACTTGTAAATCTTTGACAGGCACAGAATATATATCCGCAAATCAATCTCAGGAATATTGTGGAGGGGGCCAAGCTTCACCTAGAAAAGTTGGGAAGAGTCTCACCTTGGATGGTAGAAAAGTTAGTGGAACAATGGTTGGCCGTACAGCCAATGTAACTGGAAATGAGGCTGGAGCTCAGAAGGGTCTTACAGGTGATCAGTATTTAGGGTCTGACCCTCTACCAGATGGTAGGCCAGCAGAAAAAGTTGGCTCTTTTAATACCCTGCGTGGTTCTGGTATAACTGGAACTAATGTCGCTCGTGCAGAGTTAGTTACAGGTAATGAACCAGGTAGCTGTAAGCGTGTTACTGGTGATGAATATGTAGGCACTCAACAATATGATTCATTTTGTGGTGGGAGACCTGATTCAGAAGCTGCCAAAGTGGGTCTTAGTCAAACCAATAACGCTCAAGCAGTTAGTGGCACAATGACAGGCCGCTCTAAGCTTGTTACAGGAGATGAGCCTGGCACTTGTAAAGCAGTAACCGGGACCCCATATGCTGGCTTTGAACAGGCCGGACAATGGTGTGAGGCTTCTTCTGTAGAGATTATTCAACAACGTACTGCGAGGAGAATAGGTACTCCTGGGGCTTTGCTTACGGGTCAACAGCCTGGGGTTGGTGGTGTTATGACTGGGGCTCAAAAAGGTGCTTGTGAATCTTTGACGGGCACTCCTTATGTGGGAGGCGATCAGCTGGTTGAAGCATGTGGCTCTAAAGCTCCAATAGGTAGTGATAATTATCTAAATGAATCAAATTCTGGACCGGGAAGTCAATTCACTGTTCAGTCCCCAGCAAGAGCTGCACAGGTTGCACGGGAACAGGTATCCGGGGTTACAGGAACGAGTTATGAAAATGGTTCAAGGATTACAGGACCATTCGATATGGCACCCGAAAAGGTTACTGGTACCGAGCAATTTCGCTTTGACAGTAAACCTCGCCAATTAAGCTCACCTGCTTCAGAAGAGTTGGCTACTCAACAAGAACCTTCCCGTCCTGTTTCACGAATAACTGGCGAAGGTCAATCATCAGGTTTAAACATCACTGGTGATGATTGGGAAAGAGGCGAAAGTGTTACTGGTACTGAAGGTGTCTCTGCTCGTAGACGCAATCCTTCAAAACCTGGACCAATGAGTGCCATGCCAGCTTTTGATTCCAAGCGCAATGAAGAGCTTGCAAAGCCTGATTTTCTTATAACAGGTGCAAGTGGAAACACTCGAGAGGGTCAATTAGTGACTTTCTCTGGTGGAGCTAGAGGCTGATATATAAATGGCCTATCGTAGTTTGGCCAGAAAGACTGAGCTCTTACGTGGTCCTACAGCACCTCGTAAGAGACACATTTCAGTGGAAGACCCTAAGAGTAAGAGTTCTCTTGAAAACCTTGCTTCAAGTCCAAATAGATCTCACCCACTTACAGACGTATTAGCCAATGATTATCTACAGGCTTATGAGTCAGAGATAAAAGAAAAGTTTGATCGGATTGTTCCTTTTTTAAAGAGAATTTCTGCTCTACAACATGAACAGGATTTTGTTGCTCTTGCGCAACAGTTAAGTCTTTCGGAACTGGGCTTTTTGCTCCCTGATCATTTACTTGTCAAGGCCTGGGTAAGGCCCCTGGATATGCGGGCCTTATTTGCTTGGTGTGTTTTTCAATCTCATCAAGAGGTTAGCGATCAGTTTTTTGCTTCGGATCCCTTAAGAGGTTCTGAACAAACTAGTCAAGCAAAAACTTTTCAATCATTCTTGGCTGAATGCGGCTTCCATCTTCTGGATATAACTCCTTGTTCTGATGGACGGCTTGCACATTCAATTGCTTATGCATTACGGATACCTTTTAGCTCTGTTCGGCGCCGCTCTCATGCAGGAGCTCTTTTTGATATTGAGAATACTGTTAACAGATGGATAAAGACTGAACATAGACGTTACAGAGAAACATCTCCTGCTCTTCCGGACGAAGCAAGTCGTTATTTGAAAGTAGTTACCTATCACTTTAGCTCTGTTGACCCTTCTCATCAGGGTTGTGCTGCGCATGGAAGTGATGACTCAATTGCTGCATCTGCCGGCTATAAAAGATTGCTTGATTTTCGTGAAGCAGTAGAGAAAAGCTTTTGTTGTGGAGCATCAGTTGATCTTTTGCTGATCGGTCTTGATACAGACACAGATTCAATACGTGTACATGTCCCTTCTGCTGATGGCAGAATTTCTCTAGAGAATTGGGTTTCTGCTTTAGATATTTATCAAAAAACTAAACCCCTATCGGCCGATCAGGCACTTCAAGAGATTTCAGCTCAGGTTCAGGCCGGAGCTCCTGGTATGCCAGATCCAGGAATGGTTTCATTTATTTCACGATTGATCGCAAATAATTTCTCCCAAATTGATTATGTCCTCCAGCGTCATGGAGGTACTTACCCAGATGCCGGCCATGCCGAACGGTTTATTGGGGTAGGAATAGGTTTTAAGGAAGTTCATCTTCGAAACCTGACTTATTTTTCTCATTTGGATACTGTTGAGGAGGGAGCACCTGACCTAGATGTTGGGGTAAAGATCTTCAAAGGTCTCAATGTTTCTCGCGATCTTCCCATTCCTATCGTTATTCGCTTTGACTATTCAGGAACTGTGCCTGGTGCAAGGGAACGAGCAATAGCAGATTGTCGAAGAGTAAATAGTGCAATTGCATCACGTTATCGAGACCTGGTAGGCGATGGGTTGCTACATACTTTCCTAACTATTCGAGACCGGGATCAAAAAACTTCAGCCGAAGTTGTAGGGTCTTCGGTTGAACCTGCACTTCAGGAGGCTCATTGACATGTTGATTTGTAAGGTTCTCAAGCCGCTTGTTTCCACTAATAGAATCCCAGGTTTTGAACATAAACATCTTCAGGTTGTCCTTGATGGCAGCTCGAAGAAAGTTGCTGTAGACGCAGTTGGATGTAAGCCAGATGATTGGGTTATTTGTGTTGGCAGCTCGGCTGCCAGAGAGGCTGCTGGTAGTAAGTCATATCCAAGTGACCTGACTATCGTTGGAATCATTGACCATTGGGATCCTGACGCGCCTAAGGCTTCACAAGGAGGATCCGGCTAGTGGAAATTATGCAAGTTATGGGCAGATTAGTTTGCACTCAAAGAGTTGAGGGCTTAGGACATATGCATCTCCGCATACTTAGAAATAACAGCGGTAAACAACTTGTTGCGGTAGATCCTGTTGGTGCTCGAGAAGGTAACTGGGTCTTTACCGCTAGTGGTTCTGCTGCAAGATTTGCTTGCCCTGATCCAAATACACAAACAGATCTGACTATTGGAGGAATTATTGATTATTGGTCGCCCGATGGATAAGTTTTTTGATCGGATTGCTTTCTTTTTCTTCATTACTTGATTCTCATGACTAACTCATCGGCCTCTTCTCCTAAAGCTTCTGATCAAACGGTTGATGTATCTCCAGTTGTTAATACCAAAAAAAATGTCTCAGGCTCTGTTAAGGGAGAAAAAACTAATCAAAGTGGTTCAGTTAAAACAAGTAGCAGTTCAGTAGCCAAGGGTGGCTCTAGATCACTTTCGAGTAAACCCTCTAATAGCAAGGGTGGGGCATCTAATAGAGACGCAAAAACACCTTCTCTTAAAGAATCTTTTTCTGCTAATCAAGGAATCGCTCTTGGAATGATCGAAACTCGTGGGATGGTTCCAGCCATAGAGGCGGCTGATGCGATGACAAAAGCTGCTGAAGTCACTCTTGTTTCAAGAGAGTACGTTGGTGGTGGTTATGTAACTGTGATGGTAAGAGGTGAAACAGGAGCAGTGAACGCCTCAGTTCGTGCAGGTGCTGATGCTTGTGAGCGTGTAGGTGATGGACTTGTAGCAGCTCATATCATTGCCAGGCCTGATAAAGAGGTTGAGCCTGTCTTAGTTACAAGTGGTGCAAAGCGTCGATATTAGGTTTTGTTTTTTAGTTGGTTTAACATCGAGAGATGATACTTGTTGTTTTTGCTATAAGTTCATCAGATAAACAAGAAAATTTTTGATGGATGCATGGGAAACACGAAGACGCCCGAATCGCCTTGAGAGGCGATTCGAGTTTCAAACATATGAGTTAACTAGAGATTTTTTAGAACGACTTGGAGCACTCAGTGAATCAAAGAAGATTTTTCCAGACATAAGTTTTGGGAAAACTTATGTAAACATCACCCTGCGCCCACAAAGTGATGAGGAAGGTGCTCAGGTTACAGATGTTGAAAAAAAATTCGCAGCTCGGATAGATGAACTTGCCGATTGATTTATCTGCTGAATATGTCGATTCTGGCGTCGCCGATGTGCTTCAGCAGCTAGATCTTGAGCTGGTTGGGTTGAAACCAGTCAAGACAAGAATCAAAGAGATCGCGGCTTTGTTACTTGTTGAACGAGTTAGACAGAATTTAGAGCTTGCAACTACAAAACCAGTTCTACACATGTCATTTACTGGTCGGCCAGGTACAGGTAAAACAACAGTTGCAAAAAAGATTTCACAGATACTTCATAGGCTTGGTTATTTAAGAAAGGGACATGTTGTAACTGTTACTAGAGATGACCTTGTTGGTCAGTACGTTGGACATACTGCACCAAAGACAAAAGAAGTTATCAAACGAGCGCAGGGAGGTGTGCTTTTTATTGATGAGGCTTATTACCTCTATAACTCTGGGAATGAAAGGGATTATGGGGCTGAGGCTATTGAAATCCTTTTACAAGGAATGGAAACGCAAAGAGATGGATTCCTAGTGATCTTTGCTGGATATAAAGATGAAATGGAAAAATTTTATCTCTCGAATCCAGGCCTTTATTCAAGAGTCGCTCACCATATTGATTTTCCTGATTATTCAAATAATGAATTGATGCAGATTGCTGAATTACTTCTATCAAAACAGAATTACTCTTTTAGCACCAAAGCCTCTGAGTGCTTTAAAGAATATATTGAGCGTCGTAGGAACCTTCCATTTTTCGCCAATGCACGCTCTATTAGAAATGCACTTGATCGAATGAGATTAAGGCAAGCGAATCGTCTTTTTTCAAGAAAAGGTCAAATCCTAGATCGAAAGGATCTAATGACTATCGAGGAGGCTGATATCAAGGCCAGTAGAGTCTTTAAAGGTGAGATTGAGGGGCACAATTTGTTGGATTCTGCAAATAAATGATTTGTTGTGCAGTTCCTTAAATTCAACCCTCTTCTTTTGGTTGTTCAAGATCCCTCTTTATTAGAACCATGAGGTATGAGGGGGCTTTGTAGCGCCCTGGGAGGCATCTGTTTAACGTTTCTAAGTGGCTCCAGCAAACTGTTCGCTGTATCTCTTTTGCACTTCGGCCTTCTTGAAGAAGGCGTCTAAGTGCTTTGCAATAAAGCGGATAGCCAGCCTCTAGTTCCCCTATGGTCAGCTTGGCCGCAGGCATGATTTCATTTATTTAGATACATAATCTAGACAATCATCGGGCCGCATTGCAAAGTGGCCTGTCTTAGATAGTGCAATTCTTAGCTGTAAGTCGCTTGGGTATAGCTTTGGCTATGCGGCCAAGCAATGACTCCACCTTCCATATGTAAATGATGGCAGTGGGTTTAAGCTTGTCCTAATAGGAAAATAATGAATATTTAATCGATTGGTTCAGTGAGATGCAATACCGTTTTTTAGCCCAGCCAAGCGATCAGATCGATTTCTACTAAGGCACCCTTTGGCAAGGCTGCCACTTGAACACAAGCTCTGGCGGGGCTGTTTTCCCCTGAGAAGGTCTCTGCATAGATTGCGTTTACTTTCTCGAAGTCCTTTAGGTCAACTAGATAAATCGTTGCTCTTACCACTTGGTTTGGATTGCCTCCGGCTGCAGATAAAACAGCCTTCAAATTCTTTAGGACTTGCCTGGTCTCAGCTTGTATATCCCCGTCTCCGACCATTACACCTGTAGCTGGATCCAAAGGAATTTGCCCTGAGCAATAAAGCCAACCATTAGCAATGACTCCCTGGCTATAGGGACCTACAGGAGAAGGAGCTGATTTTGTATGAATTGTTTTCTTTGCAGAGGAGCCCATGGGAAAGAAGAATTCCTATCAATAGAGAGATCTTTTGCTCATTAGTTTATAGCTCTTTCAAAGAGAATCACCTATGGCAATCAAATTAATTGAATTTGCATGCCTAGTCCTCAATCAATTTTTACCCTATTGACATATAATTTTATTGATATTAATTCTTTGGAATGTAATCAATTGTTTTATTTGGTCAAATTTAAACATATGCTAAAAGCCATTCCTCATAAACAAAGGCTCACTTTTTAATCATTTCCAATTGTCTTTGTGCAGGCGTAATCTGGTGAACTCCTCAATACTTCTTGCGCGAATAAATAGATTCGTTTGACGTTCCTCTTCAAGACTCGTTGGCAGGCTGATTAGTCCGCTATGAATGATTTGCTTTGTCTTTTTATATCTTTTCTCGATAGATAAATCTTCTGGGTAAATTGACATTGCCCACCGAAGATTGGCTTCTGTATATTCATGAGCGCAATATATCTTTGTGGTTTTGGGTAATTGATTGATTTTCTGTAATGAATTAAACATTTCTTCGGGCGTCCCTTCGAAAAGACGGCCGCAACCTGCTGCAAATAATGTGTCCCCAGAGAAAAGTGAGGGATAAGCCGATACATTTTTTATAGGTGGTATATAGAAAGCAATGTGAGAGCTTGTATGCCCATTGACACCTATTACTACGACCTTGCACCCCATTAGGTAAAATTCATCTTGATCTGTCACGGAAATAGTTTGGAAAGGTATTCGATTTAGATCTGCCTTAGAAGCTATAACTTCAGCCTCAGGCCATTGTTTTAATAGGTCTTGAGTTCCTCCAATGTGATCATCATGGTGATGAGTTTGTAGTATCCCTATGAGTTTTAACTTATGTTTTTTGAGCCACGCCACTACTGGCTTTGCAACTGCTGGATCAATTGCTACTGCCTCGGTTCCTTTTGCCCATATCCATATGATGTTGTCTTTGAGTACAGGGAGCCCAGTGATTGAATAACTCTCTTTTTCGTTGTACATGTTGGAGGATGGGTGGCAAATCGTTAAAGTTCAAGACGATGAATTAATCCATGATCACAGTTGCATTAGCAAAAGGAGCCTTGTTGAAGGATTCTGTATCTCGTTTTGCGAGAGCAGGATTGGATTTCTCAACGGTTTTAGACACTGGTAATAGGCAGTTAATGGTTCCTTCTCCTTGTGGTCGTGCCAGAGCACTTTTAGTACGAAATGGCGATGTCCCTGTATATGTTGCCTATGGGCAGGCTCAGTTAGGGGTTGTTGGTTTTGACGTTCTTCGAGAACAGCAAATGCCAGTAGCTCATTTGGTTGACCTTGGTTTTGGGAGTTGCCATATGGCTGTTGCAGTCAAAGAGGGCAACGGGTATGTCAGGGCAACAGACTTGCCTCCACATTGCAGAGTCGCTAGCAAATTTACAAATTGCGCAAGATCATTTTTTGACGAGTTAGATCTACCCGTTGAACTTGTTCATTTGACTGGTTCAGTTGAGCTTGGGCCAATCACTGGTATGACTGAGGCTATTGTCGACTTGGTCGCGACGGGCAGAACTCTTCGTGATAATGGTTTGATTGAAATTGAGGAGCTTTTTCAATCAACAGCTCGATTGGTTGGAAATCCACTCGCCTTGCGTTTGGATCGTGGTGAGCTCCAAAAAATTGTTGAAGCAATTCGCTTCAAATAATTAGCTAACCAGGCTTTTCTTCCCTAATGGCTTCAAGTGACTTTCAACGTATAAAACGTTTGGGGCGTTATCTTCAAAAGGATAGAAAGAGGTTATTCATAATTTTATTTGTTTTAGTCCCAGTGGCCTTTGCTGGTGCTATCCAACCTCTCTTGGTAGGTCAGGCAATAAGTGTTTTGAGGGGTGAGGCAACTCTCTCTTTCCTTAATGATTTGCCCCTTAGATCTGCGATAAGAATTCTAATAAGCACTTTGCTTGTCTCTGTTGTATTTAGACTGCTTTTACAGGGCTATCAAACTTATAACATTCAGGCAGTAGGACAGAGATTGACCGCACGCATTCGTGACGACCTTTTCTCTCATGCTATCGCCTTGTCATTACGTTTTCATGACAAGATGCCTGTCGGTAAATTGTTAACTAGACTTACAAGTGATGTGGATGCTTTGGCTGAAGTATTTGGAAGTGGTGCAGTTGGTGTTTTGGCTGATGTTGTAAGTTTATTTGTTATTGCAATCACGATGCTTGCCGTTGATTTTAGATTAGGTGTGTTACTACTAATTACACAAATACCGGTCACGATCTTTATACTTTGGCTTCAAAAATGTTATAGACGTGCTAATTATCGTGTTAGGGAAGAATTATCTCAGCTGAATGCAGACTTTCAAGAAAATTTACAAGGCCTTGAAGTTGTTCAGATGTTTCGAAGGGAATCAATTAACGGTAGAAAATTTAATAGAACTGGTCTTGCATATCGCCAAGCCGTAAACAGCACAATATTTTTTGATAGCAGTATTTCTGCATTCATAGAATGGGTTTCATTGGCTGCAGTTGCTTTAGTACTTGCTTTAGGAGGTTGGATGGTTTCTTCAGGTGCGATGGGCCTTGGTACGCTTACAACTTTTATTCTTTATTCTCAAAGACTATTTGACCCCTTACGTCAGTTAGCAGAACGCTTTACTCAGATTCAAGGTGGGCTCACGGCAGTCGAAAGAATCGGTGAGTTACTGGAAGAAAAAATAGAGATTTATGATAGGGAAAAGATTGGAGTTAAACCTAAAGAAGAATCTCAATCTAATGGAAAGCAACTAGGAGAAGTTGTTTTTGAAAAAGTTAATTTCTCTTATAGATCAGACGAGCCAATCATTCAGAACCTTAGTTTTCGTATCGCTCCTGGTGAGAATGTTGCGCTTGTTGGGCCTACTGGATCTGGGAAAACAACTTTAATCAGATTGCTTTGCAGATTGTATGAGCCACAAAGTGGACGAATTCTTATTGACGGCCAAGATATAAAAAATATTCCAATTGCACATCTTCGAAAGCAATTGGGTGTTGTGTTACAAGATACTTTTTTATTCAGTGGTAATGTTGCAGACAATTTGCGTCTAGATAAATCTATTGACGACAATCGATTGAATGAGATATGTAAGGATTTGGGTTTGCAATTTCTATTAAATAAGTTGCCACGAGGATTGAAAACTGAGCTAAGAGAACGTGGTGGAAATTTATCTTCAGGTGAAAGACAATTGTTGTCTGTAGCAAGAGTTGCGATTAGAAATCCTAGGGTTTTGATAATGGACGAAGCAACAGCTTTTATGGATCCTTCCACTGAAGCCACACTTCAAAGAGATTTAGACCGTTTACTTGAAAGAAGGACTGCCTTGGTTATTGCGCACCGACTCGCAACTGTTGAGTCGGCTGATCGAATCTTGGTTTTGAGGAGGGGAAGATTGATTGAAGAAGGTACTCATCAAGAACTTCGTTCTCTTGGTGGCCTTTACGCACAGTTGGCTGACCTGCAAGAGCGAGGCTTGGCAAAACTATGAATAAGTAATCCCTTGGGAATTATTATTAGGACTTGATCAATATTTTTGAGCGAACATCTTTGATTAGATCAGGCTCTATAACAACTGAAGAGCTTAATGATGCTTATGGGAAGGGCGCATGTGAATGCCCTTCCCCCAATGAGCAAATGCTTCTTGTCTTTAGCCAAGAAAGACCTTTTGACCTGGTCGAACTCGAGCAATTACTTATCTCAGTTGGTTGGAGTCAAAGGCCTATGCGGAAGGTAAGAAGTGCTCTGGACCATAGTTTGTTGAAGGTTGGTTTATGGAAACATGATCAACGTTTCCCACGATTAATTGGTTTTGCTAGGTGTACAGGAGATGGTGTTCTTGAAGCGACGGTTTGGGATGTGGCAGTTAATCCTATATATCAAGGTTTGGGCTTGGGAAAACAGTTGATGGACTATGTTAATAAATCACTCAAAGATATTGGCATTACAAGAATCACATTATTTGCTGACCCTGGAGTCGTGGCTTTCTACTTGAGTCAAGGTTGGGTGCTAGAGCCGAAAGGTCATCGATGTGCTTTTTGGTATGCTAATTGATTTTTTAAGTAGATATTTTCTGACTTTAAGATTAAATTTTTAATGAATACTCAAAATGTATTAATTGCTGCAAAAAAATGATATGTCGAAAGTATTTTTTAGCTTCAAAAGATTTGATATAATATTTTTTATTAGTTATATTATTTATAATAGTCTATAGATAAGCTCCTTGAACTTATCCCTTTCATCCAACGTCTTCGGAGACTAGCATTCTTTAGAGCTTTTGAAAAAATACTAATATTTTCCCAGCTCCGCCCATTGATATATATAGGCAGTCCTACCCTTTTGAGTTTGGATTGTTTTGATATCCTTATGATTAAATCAAGATCTTCCATTATGTAAAGTGGCTTATAGCCATTTAATTTTTTGTATAGGGATCTTTTTATTAGTAAGCCCTGATCCCCATATGGTCTTTTAAATATATTACTTCTTATTGCTACAGCTATTTCCAAAAATTTTAGCCAAAGTCCACTTCCTTGGATTCTAAAATCGAAAAACCATGCACTATCTTCTGATTCTTTCTGGTTAATTATTTTCTCTATTGTTTTTGGCCAGCTCCTTGTCATTCTTGAGTCTGCATGAAGAAATAGCAGCCAGTCTCCTTTTGTATTGCATGCTCCGCAATGAAGTTGCTTCCCCCGATTTGCTTCTAGATTTTGAATAACTTTTGCTCCAGCTAGTTCGGCAACTAGAACAGATAAATCAGTACTGCAAGCATCGCAAACACAAATTTCTATTTTATAAGGCCATCTTTGTAGGTCAGCAATTAAGAGTGGAAGGTTATTGGCCTCATTCAGGCAGGGGATGACAATGCTTAGTGCTTGTGATTTATTTAGCCTTGCCATGGGGAAAGATCCTGTATTTGGTCAATATCGTTTTGCTCACGTAAAAAATCGTAGTGAGCCCCTTCAGTTTTAGCTCTTAGGATGGTTCGCATCAAAACCTGACTTGTCCCCCAAGGCATATCGTAAAAAGGCCAGGTGACGACAGGCCTGACAAGTTTCCCTGTCAGGCCAATTAACCAATATCCTCCATCTAGAGACGGCCCTAGGACAATTTCGTTATTCTCTAGTGACATGATTGCTTTAATTAGATCTAGTTTGCAAAGGCCGGGCAGATCTGTCCCTATAAGGATGGTGCTCCTTCCAGCTCGAGTATTTGGTTGTGACCTTTGTACTCGAAGTACTTGCTTTCGCATTCTTAAGCCAAGTGTTCCTTCTCCTTGATGAAAGATTTTGTTTAACCCTTGCTGTTCTCCCCATCTCTTGGCAGCCTTTGACGAAATACCGCTCATAGCAAGTTGGACTTCTGCTAAACCTGTTTCCTCAATAGCTTTTGCGACAGTTATTGTATGTTTTATCAATACAGATTGGATGTAGGCTGCATTTTTAGATCCAATCTTTGACGCCAGTCTTGCTTTGCAACGGCCTGCTCCAGGCCATCTGGTCATCAAAATCAAAACGGGGGTTTGTTCCAAATATTTTTCACCCTTGAATAGGTTCATTATCTCAGGCTTCGCTTCATGCCTTTTGACATGGAAATTACTTCCCCAACTTGCCTAATGATTTGCACAATGTCAGTTCTTGTTTGATTTTGTTTGCTTTGAAGATCTTATGATGATGTTTTTTAAGTGCCTAAAAGTAGTGCTGAATACTTTTATATATAAGATTAAACTCAAAGTCTAAAAGGGGCTTCATGCTGCTTTTAGATAAGCGAATGATTATTTATGTAGGGATTTGATGATTAAGTAACTCTTCGTTTCAGCTGCTTTCTCTTGCCGCTTAGTTGCTTAAAGCAAATCCTTGCGGGAGATATGGGCTAAAGCAAGTGGAGATAAGGACTTAGCTCAAAATTTTTTTTATTGGCTTTCTTTGAATGAGCTCTTAATAAAAAATGACCTCAAGCCAAGAAGTGTTTAGATTCAAACTTCTATTTGAAAAGGGCAGTGCCAAATGGCAATGAGCTGTGGAGCAAAGTGCAGAATGCCCTTCAGCAAAATTTAAGTAAGCCCACCTTTGAAACCTGGATTCGACCTGCTGAATGTACGGCATTTGATCAGGGCGAACTTATTCTTCAGGCACCTAATAGTTTTTCCAGTGATTGGTTAAGAAAAAATTATGCTCATACCATTGAAGAGGTTGCTGCAAAAATTCATGGGCATCCAGTTCGTGTAACGGTTAAGGCATTAGAGGATCAGCAGTTGCCTAAGGCAACTATGCCTTCAGGAGTTGTGGGGTCGCCATCATTATCATCTCCAAAGGAATCTTCACCTGCTCTGAATGGGCCCAAGAGGATACTTCCAGGTCTGAATTTGAGATATGTTTTTAATAGATTTGTTGTTGGTCCAAATAGTCGTATGGCGCATGCTGCTGCATTAGCAGTAGCTGAAGCCCCTGGACGTGAATTTAACCCTCTTTTTATATGTGGTGGGGTTGGTCTTGGAAAAACACATTTGATGCAGGCAATAGGCCATTATCGTTTAGAGATAGATCCAAGTGCCAAGGTTTCTTATGTTTCAACTGAAACCTTTACTAACGATTTGATCCTTGCGATTAGGAAGGATGGTATGCAAGCTTTTAGAGATCGATATAGGGCCGCCGACTTAATCTTGGTAGACGATATTCAATTCATTGAAGGCAAGGAATATACACAAGAAGAGTTTTTTCATACTTTTAATGCTTTGCATGAGGCAGGCAGACAGATTGTTATAGCAAGTGATAGGCCTCCTAGTCAGATTCCACGGTTACAGGAACGCTTGATTTCAAGGTTTTCAATGGGGTTGATTGCTGATATTCAGGCTCCCGATTTAGAAACTCGGATGGCGATTCTTCAAAAGAAGGCTGAGCAAGAACGGATGAGGTTGCCTAGAGATCTGATTCAATTCATTGCAGGACGATTTACTTCGAATATTCGTGAATTAGAAGGAGCCCTTACACGTGCAGTCGCCTTCGCTTCAATCACAGGTCTTCCAATGACAGTTGAATCTGTAGCTCCTATGCTTGACCCTAATGGTCAAGGCGTTGAAGTTACACCTACTCAAGTCATTGAAAAGGTCTCTGAGGTTTTTGAAGTTACGCCTGAAGAGATGCGCAGTGCTAGTCGAAGACGTGCTGTTAGCCAGGCCAGACAAGTGGGAATGTATTTAATGCGTCATGGAACTGATCTAAGCTTGCCACGCATCGGTGAGGCATTTGGAGGGAAAGACCACACAACTGTCATGTATGCAATAGAACAAATTGAAAAGAAGTTATCTAGCGATCCTCAGATAGCTAGTCAAGTCCAGAAAGTTAAGGACCTATTGCAAATTGACTCACGCAAGAGACGTTGATTTCTGAATGACTATTGGCATCGGATAACGTTCTAGATGAATCCAATCGCAAGATTCTTTGTATTGTCTCTTGAATTTTATTAGGAGTATGTTTTGTGATTACAGTTTCTTTTTAATGAATGGCGCTGGATCTTGATCAAAACGGTTTCTGGTTTGTATCTTTGGACCTTGCGTAGAGCCATCTATTTGGGCAGTCATTTCTAGTGCATGACGGAATTTCCTTGCAGAAAGTAATGGCATATCCCTAGGCACTGAGATTCGATCTTTTAAGTAGCGCAAACCCACAGCACTTCCTTTCTTGGGAGCACACGGGATGCCTGTCATTAAGCAAGTAAGTGCTGCTCTGAGGGGCTGATCAAAGGAGTTGGCATCTAAAGGATTAATGTCTAGAAGAGTATGCCGATGTTTAAGAACTCTGTAGAGCGCAGTTACCTCCGGCCGCTGATTGTGGCTTTCCTCGTTCATGGAGAAGGAAGTCTCCATTTCCCCCAGTCCTTCCCCTGAATCTATTGCCATTGAAAATTGCTTTTGCTTTGGATTTGAATTAAACCAGCAACCTCCCATTTGTGGTGGTAGGTCGTGGGCATGGGTGTGAAAATCACCTTGCGTTCCTCGATATACATCAAGAGACTCAAGAGACTTAAACCAGTTGTGAATAGCTGGGTGCTCTGAACGTAGGTTGAAGCCTTTGAAGTAAGCGAGTGAGGCATTCATTCGTTCTAAATAAGGAATGAAGACCACATCAGAGCTTCCTGGCAAGGAAGTCCCTGAACTATCCGTAATCGGATCGAGCCATGGGCCTGTGCTTGTTTGGAGTTCTCGTTCCATTTGTCGAGCGACTTCTTGGAACTTTGTTTGTCGACGTTGCTCTTGTCCAACAGTTAGAGCAGGGGTGCATAACCATATGCACCAAGCTCTGAATAACATTCGTTCCAACCTCCTTAGATCTAGAGTCTTTGCATCTTCTAATTTTCTTCCTAAAGGACCAAAGTTCCTTTCAAGCTCTAGGAGGATTTCATCACTTTCAGTAATAAGTTGATTGTCAAGCTCTATGGCTGGGAGCATTCCTGAGGGGACCTTGGACAGATACCATTTTTCTTTTTTTCCATAACAGCGCATCGTAACTTTTTTGGTTCTATAGGGTATCTGCTTCCACTCAAGCCATAGCCACACTTTCTGACAATATGGACACCAAGCATGATGATCTCTGTAGAGGGTTACTCTTGCATCTTTTTCAGATTTGCCGAAAAGTCGAAGTATTGAGTATGGGTTTGTAGTGCTCTCCGTGTGATTAGTTGCATTGGTAGAAAGTTTTGAAAGTTCTTCCCATGAAAGGGCTTTGTTGAGGATTTTTTCTGCACACATTTGGAGATTGTTCTTTCTTATGTGGATTATAATGTTAAATTATTATATTATGATTGCCAACGAATAAGAGGTGGCTATTTCAAATCAAGCAATGCCAGAATATTGCGATTAATTTAGGTTGAATCTCTTGGACTAAATTTTTCCTGGATTGCGACACTCCAACAATGTGAAAGTAGACCTAAAGACATTAGTACCTCAAATATTTCTTGGTCATTACGTATTTGTTTAATGGTTGAGGCATAGGAGATGTCAAAGTAGAAATAGAATAAAGCAACAAACAAGAAGTATAGACTATATCTTTTTCCTGGGAAAACATCAAAATTTGGCCACAAATGCCAACCTACCCATCCAAACAATAGGCAAGATATTTCAAAGGCAGGGTCCAGTAACTTGTGATGAAAGAATGAGATATTGTGAATATTTGACTCGCCTTGAATATTGATTTCTCTTAAACTATCAAGACCGAAACCTGTTATACGCTCGCCCCAGCTTATTTCTTCGCCAGCAACGAAGAAACAAATTAAGGCAAGGACAAGCCAAGCAATCCACAATCGATTGATTCCTCGTCGTCTTCGTTTCCATAGCACTATTAAAGAACAGATAAATGCCAAGAGAAAGCCTGCAAACTGAATCCATTCAAGTGGACCATCTTCACTCCTACACCAATCAAACCAACTAATTCCAATGATATCTCTTCCAAATGGAAGTATATACACTAACCCATAAATAAATATTAGATATAATATTGGAAAGATGTCTACTTTTGGTTCTATATTGCCCCATGGTGTATTAATTCTTTTTGGTGGCGAGAAAGAGAAGGGGTTTAGCATTTTAAATAGAGAGAGCATGTAAGATGTACTTTCTAGGACCCTTAAATTGACATAAGGATCATCGTTTTGGTTGAATTAGATCGTGTTATTAAAGCAATACTTTGCACTTAACTATAGAAGAACGGGTTTAAGTGATGCCAGACTCGAGTTCTAATGAGATCTCAAATGGGTCTCAGCCAGTTATTTCTACTGTTGGTCAAGAGAACTTCTCTAGAGAAGCTAAAAAAACTTTTACTTGGCTTTGGATCGCCCAGCTCATTTCAAATCTTGGTACTCAAACCAGTCTTTATGGGATAGGGCTTTGGCTTTTTTCTAAAACTCAACTTCTAGCTGATTTTGCGCTTGTAGCTGTAGTGGTCCAGCTAGCAAGAATTTTTGTACTTCCACTTCTTGCTAACCGTATGGCCATTTGGTCACGAAGGAGAGTAATGCTTACTGCAAATGGCGTGGGCGCTTTTTGTACGTTCACACTTGCACTATTGCTTTTTAGAGAGACTAGTACTCCGTCTCTATCAATTTTATTGTTTGTTCAAGGATTAGCGGCTATGGCTGAAGCAACCTTGATCTTGAGCTTTTCTACGTTGATCCCGACTTTGATGATTGATAGGAATGAACTTATTCGTGCAAATGGTCTCTTTGCTACTACAGATAGCTTGGTCTTAACTATGGCTCCATTTTTTGGCAGTTGGCTTTTTGGCTTGATTGGTTTGCGAGGGGTCTTGACCATTGATGGTTGCAGCTTTTTCCTTGCAATGATTTGTGTATTGGCGGCTCCATGGTCAAGCAAATTTGTTGATAGATCACATGAGGCTAAGCCTTGGAAAGGAGTCCACTTGGTTCAAGGCTTGAATTTGGTTAAGTCTTTGTGGAGGACAAATCCATTGGCTCGAATTGCTCTAGTGCTAAGTAGCTCAGTAGCCTTTGCATATGCTGCTACTGAGGTTCTTTTCCCTGCTTGGGTGGCAGTTGCCTATGGCACTGAACAAATGGCCTATGTTCTGATCGTGGCGGGATTGGGATATTTGCTCGGATTTTTTGCGTGGCAAAAGAAGATTGGAATTTATTGGCATCGGGTTTGGTTCATTGTGCTTTTGATTCAATCATTGATTTTGATGGGGGCTGGTTTGCAGTCTTTTGCGGATCATTCATTAATTTGGTTCTTAGGGGTATTGTTTTTTTCTTTTGGGTTGCCAATAGTAATGTCATCCATTCAACAAGCATGGAGTCAACTTGCTCCTGAGCAAGACTTACCTAAGGTTTTTGCATTGCGCTATACATTTGAATGGTCTGCACGGTTACTAGCCTTCATGACAGTTTCAATTGCAGTTGATCGTGTTTTGACGCCCATCTTAAATTGGTCATATCTACCTTTCTGGGTTCAATCTTCTCTTGGAGTAGGGGATGGGCGTGTAATTGCAGTGGCTTTAGGCGGAATTGGATGGGTGCTGGCTCTTGCTAGTTGGTCCCAAATTAAAAACTTAGGTGTTTTTAATTACAGATGAATGAATTAAAAGTATGCGTGTTCTGATTTTTACTTCAAGTGGTGGAACTGCTCATGATGCAGCAGCCTATTCAATAAAGAGTTGGCTGAACCATTGGGACCCCAATGGTTCAGTTTTAGTTGAGCACCTATTGGAGAAATCAAGTTTCGTAATGCGTTTAAGTGTCAATCTTTACAACTGGATACAGAAATATTGTCCTTGGTTCCATCAGATCTACTGGCGTTTGGTTGAGTTTGAGGATCTTGTGAAGCCTGGCACAGTTATTTTTGGACGTAATTATTTAATACGCTTGTTAAGGACTTACAAGCCTGAACTAATTATTTCTACTCACCCCCACATAAATCGTGGCCATTTTGACCTTGCAAAGCGAGTCCTTGGGCCATCATTGCGCACAATTACGTGTTGTACTGAACTTGATGGTGGGTTTGGGTTTAGCCGTAATTGGGTAACTAAAAAGGCTGATTATTTTTGGGCGCTTACGCCTGAAGTGGCCAAGGAAGTACGTGGCAGAGGCTATGTAAAA
The DNA here is from genome assembly GCA_003278175.1 of Prochlorococcus sp. AG-363-P15. GTDB lineage: Bacteria > Cyanobacteriota > Cyanobacteriia > PCC-6307 > Cyanobiaceae > AG-363-K07. Next base: position 24,211 of record QCGF01000004.1, on the reverse strand, counting down.
AGTCGCATCTCAATATTAGGACCTTTGTTTGAACCTTCTTTCGAGAGACTTCTCGAGAAACCTCTCCCTGAAAATTTATCGGACGATTCATTGCCACTTCTTGTCCTTGGAAGTGGTGCCAATGGCTCTAATAATCATCTGGACTTGTTAAATGCATTACTTCCACTTGCAGGACAGATAAGGGTTATTGCTTTATGTGGTCGGCGTGTGAGTGTTAAGCAAGAATTGGCTAAATGGAGTTCCCTTTATCCGCAACTATCTGTTGAGGCTCGTGGATTTCAATCTCCAAAAGAAATGGCAAAGCTTTATCATTGTGCCTGGGCAATGGTTGGAAGACCTGGTGCCAGGACAGCAACAGAGGCCCTGGCATCCGGATGTGTATTGATCTTCAATGGTTTTGGAACCACTATGCCACAGGAGTTACTTGCTAGACGTTATTTTTTTGATCGCGGTATAGACATCGCTATTGATACGCCTAAAGACTTGCTTGCCATACTCCAGAATTGGTTGGCTCAACCGGAGCAATATCAATTAGTCAAACAAACATATTGCCTTAAACCTTTGATAGGTAACCGCGATGGTATTAGGCATTTAATAATGGGGTCTGATTGATGTCTAACCACGACTCTATTGCAATTGTTGGGATTGGTTGTCGTCTGCCTGGAGGAATAGACACTCCAGAGGAGTTCTGGGATATTCTTTCTGAGGGAAGAGAAGTGATCACTGAAGTCCCTTCCGAAAGGTGGGATCTGGATTTTCATTACAATGCTGACCCGAAAAAACCATTGATGCAGCATGTTCGTCGTGGAGGATTCTTAGATGATATTGATCGCTTTGATCCCAGCTTTTTTGGCATCACTCCACGTGAAGCTGTTTGTTTAGATCCTCAGCAGCGTTTGTTGTTAGAAGTTGCCTGGCGTTCAATTGAAGATGCAGGTCATCCTGTTGATTCCTTACGTGGCAAACCAGTAGGCGTTTTTATAGGCATTTCTAGTTCTGACTACAGTTCTCTTTTGTGGGCATCAAGTGAAGACTTCGTAACTCCGGATAACGAACCATTTATTCTGCCTGGGAATACAGGTTGTATTGCGGCTAATCGACTTTCTTATTTCTTTGACCTTAAAGGGCCTAGCTTCACTGTTGATACAGCTTGCTCTTCTTCCTTAGTAGCTGTTCACCTTGCTTGTGAAAGTATTTTGCGTGGTGAATCAGAGTTGGCCATTGCTGGTGGCGTACAAGCGCTGATTCACCCAGGAATACAAATGAGCTTCTGTAAGGCAGGTTTATTGTCTCCTGATGGTCGATGTAAGAGTTTTGACGCCAATGCAAATGGCTATGTCCGCTCTGAAGGTGCAGGAGTGGTACTGCTAAAACCTCTTTCCATGGCGATGAAAGACCAAGACCAAATTCATGCTGTGATTCGAGGAACGGCTATTAACTCTGATGGCCGTAGTCAAGGCCTTGCGGCACCTAGTCAACGTTCTCAATCTGCATGTGTTCGGAGTGCGTTTCAAAAGGCTGGCATTGATCCTAAAGAAACTCAATATGTTGAGGCTCATGGCACAGGGACCAGGCAAGGGGACCCCATTGAGTTGCGTGCTCTTGGTTCAGTTCTTGGTGCTGGCCGCTTGAATGGAGAAGCTTGTCGACTTGGATCAGTAAAGACAAACCTTGGCCATGGAGAAACAGTGGCTGGCATTACAGGTTTAATTAAGGCCACCTTGTGTGTACGTGAGCGCCAACTACCTCCTAGCTTGCATTTTAAAACGCCTAACCCCTCTGTAAGCTTTGACGAATTAGGCTTGGAAGTTCAAACTGAGCTTGCTTCGTTCCCGAATCCTTCTGCTCCATTGATAGTAGGGGTTAGTTCGTTTGGGTTTGGAGGAACTAATGCACATGTCGTCTTAAGTGACTTATCAAGTAATGAGTGCAAAGGCAAAAAAGAAGTAATAAAAGAAGAGCCATCACTAAACCTTCTTTGTCTATCAGCTAAATCCAAACCTGCTCTTGATGAACTCATTTGTCGATATGTAGACCTGATTAAAAAGAACTCAACATTCAGTCTTAATGACTTGTGTGGGAGTACCAATCTAGGGAGGAGCCTTTTTTCACATCGCTTTATTGCAGTAGCTAAGGATTTTAAAGAACTGCTAGTACAACTTGAAGGAAAAGTAGAGCCAGCCTGGAGAGGTGAAACACTTTTAACTGGAACTGCTAAACATTCAATTGATTCTTCTCTTGAGGGGTTAAAATTAAATATATCGACTTTAACGAGTCGTAATCAATTAGAAGCGCTAGCAATATCGATCGGTAAGGGATACAAAATCGATTGGGAAGCCTTTCACTCTTCTTGCTCTTATACAAAAGTCTGCTTGCCGGGGCACCCATTCCTTCGGCAAAGTTTTTGGTGGAGCCGCAATGAAGATGAAACCTCTAAAACAAGTCTTTGGCTAAATCACTTAGGGAAGATTGATGAGAATGGTAGCCATATAGAGAAAGGCCGATCTTTTGAAAACTTAGTAAAGCTTGATATCCCTGGACCAGTCGATCATTATCAAGGGACCCTCTGCCCAAATGATTCGCCTGACCTGGCCGATCATAAGGTGCGTGATGACCTCGTTTTTCCTGCTGCTGGATATTTGGAGCTTGCTTTAGATCTACAACAACAGCGTAGTCAATTTACAAAGATCTCCTCATTTCAACTTGACAATGCTTTGAAGGTCTCAGACAAACCTATAACTATACATGCTCTTTTTGATGATGGAGTGTTGAGTTTCCATAGCAATGGATCTAATGAAGATGCCTGGCATCGTCACGGCGAGTTAGTAATGGATTCAAGAAAGGATTATGATTTTGGAAAGATTCCTGTAATTACTCCCCCCCGACAGGAGTCCTTGTTTATAGACGTAGAAACATTTTATAGAAACTTGGCAATATTGGGGTTTAGATATGGCCCATTATATCGCTCTATTCGAGAATTATGTGCAACCTCTGGAGAAGCATGGGCTGAAATTACAAGGCCTTGTAATGCTCCAGACCGGTGTTTGCTGGATGGTTGCTTTCAGACAGTTGCAGCTTGTGTTGACTTGGCAATTGAGAATGGACAAATATTTTTGCCTATTGGAGTTGAGCAGATTGTTTTATCTGAATGGCCACTCCCAAATCAATTCCGTTGTCATACAGCTTTAAGGCCTTCAGAAGATGATGGATCGACTTTGATTGCAGACTTAACACTTGCGACCAATGAGAAAAGATTTGGCCAAATTGTTGGATTAAAGCTTAGACGTCTGACTAGATCTTTGATTGACCTTTTGTTCCCACCTAAGGACGATTTGCTTAACGGACCAGAGTTATTCCAAACTTCTTGGATCCCTTTCGAGCTTGATTCTGAAGAACAGAAGGCTTTGACTGAGGAACAAATTTATTTTATAGGTGTTACTGATGAAAAGATAACTTCTTTCAGGGATTGGTCTGACTCACAAAATATACAACTCCACAGATTGCCAATAGATACTGACCTGACATTAGATGCTACCTCGATAATTTTTTGGCCAGACCTTTCTCATGGACAACCTGAACTGGCAGTATGTGATTTTCTAGAATTGACGCAGCGCGTCAACGAAGCTCATATTCAATCCTTTTTATTGGTTTTGGAAGGAGAAGGACCTGTAAGTAATGCAATGGCGGCATTCCTACGCACTGCAGTACTTGAAATTTCGTCATGTAGCTTCACTGTATTGCACCTCCCTTCGGATCCCGTGCAACAACTTACAGAAAATTCTTGGAGTCAAATCTGGAGAGGACGAGAAAATCATTCTGAGCTTCGTTGGAGTGATGGGTTGTTGCAAACACCTCAATTAACTCGACTTGATGACGACCGTTTTCGGATAACAAGCGATGGAAGTGGGCGTTTAGAGGGCCTGCAAAAGAGTCGCTTGCGGCCTTCTTCACTTTTGCCAAATGAAGTGGAGATCGCAGTTGAAGCAACAGGTCTGAATTTTCGCGATGTTCTAAACGCTTTGGGTTTGCTCAATGCACATGCTTCTTCCCTTGGCCTTTCTGATGAGGTGAAATTGCCATTTGGTGGAGAGGCAGTTGGTCGTGTAGTTGCATTAGGCCCTGGAGTGGATCCAGATTTACTTGGAAAGAGAGTTGTTGCGGCTCTTACGATTGGAAGCCTTGCTAGCCATGTAGTGGCTCGTGCAGAGTTGTGCGTGCCTTTGCCTAAGGGTATGAGTACTGAGGAAGGGGCAAGTTTTTCGACTGCATTTCTGACTGCTTTTTATGGATTACATTCTCTTGCAGACTTGAAGCCAGGTGAGACTGTTCTTATTCATGCGGCGGCTGGTGGTGTAGGCCAAGCAGCACTTCAAGTTGCACAACGAGCAGGTGCACGTGTTTTTGCAACTGCTAGCACCTCAAAACAATCTATTCTGATAAAGCAAGGTGTCGAAGCTGTATATGATTCAAGAACAATTGATTTTGCTGACCAAGTTCTGTCAGACACTAATGGACGAGGTGTTGATGTTGTTATTAACAGCTTGAAGGGTGATTGGGTAGATGCTAGCTTCCGTTGCCTTTCGAAAGGCGGTCGTTTTCTAGAGCTAGGAAAGATAGAGGTTTGGAGTAAAGAAGATGCTACAAGTCGTCGTCCTGATGTGAGATACCTTCCGTTTGATTTGTTGGAGGTGGCAGCATCCTATCCAGCAGAATTACGTCGCTTACTACTTCAACTTACTAAAGATCTAAATGAAGGGCTATTTAAACACCTCCCAATTGAAGCTTGGCCTTTGGCTAAATGTGAGGATGCTTTTAGGCATATGGCGCAGGCCAGGCATGTAGGGAAGGTTGTAATTAATCAGCCAGACAAAGAAGAGCCTATTACGATTCAACCTCATGCTACTTATCTGATTACTGGTGCTTTAGGTGGCATTGGATTGGAATTACTTCCTTGGTTGGTTGAGAAAGGTGCAAGTTCTTTCGTATTGCTAGGACGTTCTGCAGAGACTCCTGGGACAAAGGCATTGGGAGTCCTTGAGGAAATTAGAAATAAAGGAGTCGAACTTAAATGCATTAACTATGATTTATCGTCAAAATCAATTGAATCAACTGAAAAATATAATCTACTTCTTCAGGAAATCCAATCCTTGCCTACGGAAAAGCCTTTGCGTGGCATTTTTCACGCGGCTGGTGTAGTGAATGACACTTCGCTTGTTGATTTAAGAAATTTAGACGTTGACTTTGTCATGTCGCCTAAGTTAGAGGGGTGGCGTCGGCTCGAGGATCTGGCTCAAGACATCCCTGGCCTGGAGTTTCTTATTGGGTTCTCATCTGTTGCGGCTTTGTTGGGGTCTCCTGGACAAGCGGCTTATTCTGCCGCAAATGGAGTAATCGATGGCTATTGCAATAAACAGAACGAATTGCTAACTCGGTTGTCAATTCAGTGGGGACCTTGGAATGGAGATGGAATGGCTGTTGGCTTGGAGCGTCGTTTTGAAGGCGTAGGAATTCATATGCTTGAGCCGTCTAAAGCTTTAAATGGTTTGGAGAGGTTGTTGCAAAGGGGGAGAGGAGGTGTTGTAGCTGTTCTTGATAATGATTGGAAAAAACTTGCGAATCAATCGTTGCCTAGGCAGCGGAGCTGGTTCTCTGCATTGTTGGAAGATTTAGGACCATCTCCGTCTGAACGTCTTTGGACAAAATTAAAGGAATTTCCTGAAGCTCAACAGAAGATAGTTTTGATGGAGGAGCTTCGCAAGATATTGGTAAGAGTAATGGTTGCAGAATCTGATGATGAATCTTTGGATACATCTTCAATAGACGCTAGTGATTCTTTATTTAATCTCGGTTTGGATTCATTGATGGCAGTTGAATTTGCCGCGATCGTGCAATCTGAACTCGGGATACGTCTAGATCTTGATGCTTTTTCTGATGACCCCAGTCTTGATGGGCTTGCTGCAATATCTTTGAAACAAATAATTCCTCATTCTGATCGTCACTCTAATGAGGAGTTGGACCTTTCGAAAGAAGCAATGTTAGAGACCAATTGGACTTGCCCAATTGGTTCTCAATGTGAAGCCCCTGGTGAACGGATCTTAATTACAGGCTGCTCTGGGTTTCTAGGTGCTTATTTGTTGGCTGGGCAGTTAGAACGTTGGCCGGAACTTCGCGTGAGTTGTTTAGTACGTGCTCAATCTAAGGAAAATGGCTTAGATCGAATTAAAAATAATCTTGCTCGTTATGACCTTTGGAATCCTTCTTGGGAAAAGAGATTAGAACCAATAGTTGGAGACCTATCTCTGCCTTCTTTTGGGCTGGATTCAGATGTATTTGAAAAGATTGCACATGGCCTTGGAGGAGTCCTACACAATGGAGCTCAGTTGAGTCAAATGGCATCTTATGCCCAGCTTGCTGCTAGCAATGTCGGTGGGACAAGAGAAGTCTTGAGACTTGCCACACTTGAAAGTCCTATTCGGGTAGAGTTAATTTCTAGTGTTTCGGTATTCGAAGCAGCTGCATATCGCAATCGCGTGATCTCTGAGGACGATGACTTAAAAGATTGGCATGGTATATATATTGGCTACTCACAAACTAAATGGGTTTGTGAACGACTTGTCACTAAGGCAGGTCTATCTGGGTTGCCGATAACAATTTATAGGCCTCCTCTAATAGGAGGCCATTCAAAGACTGGCCATTGGCATGAAGGAGACTTATTGCAGAGGCTGCTGCAGGGCTGTCTTGAACTTGGGAAAGCCCCTCGAATCTCCTGGGAATTGGACTTAGTACCAGTTGATTATGTCTCTAATGCTGTTTCTGCCTTGGCTTGGAGTTCGGAGGCTAAAGGTCGTTGCTTTCATTTACAGCATCCGCGACCTTTAATGTTGAAGGACTTGTTAGGTCAATTTATTTCTGATGGAGAAGTCCTAAAACTTGTTTCTATGGAGCAGTGGTTATCAGCGATTGATTCTGATTCAAAAAACCCTTTATATCCTTTAAGACCATTTTTTCAAAGGCGTTGGGGGGCAGAACAGCTTACATATCCTGAACTTAATGCCGAAGGCATTCGAGCTCGACCTAGTTGTTCCATGACTCGATCTGTACTTCAGAGGTTAAATGTGCATTGCCCTGACTTTAAGGATTTAATGGAGCCATGGGGCCACTCTTTACTTGGCAGCTCTCTGGCAATTACTTCATGAAGGATTGGATTTCCTTATTGTTGATTTTGTCACTAGTCTTGCAAGTGCTTTTAGTGACAATTTTTTCATTGCAGGTGAAACGACGGCGTGCTCAACGAATTTTTTGGGATAAGACACCTATTTTGAAATGGCCTCCGGTTGAGGTCATTTTGTGTCTGCGTGGTGCAGATGAAAGTCTTTTACCTATGTTGAAAGCCATTTCTAGACAAGATTATTTAGGTGATTGGCGATTGCAAATAGTCGTTGACTCACCTGATGATCCATCAAAAATGATTGTTGAGACTTTCTTGGCTTCACACAGGCTTTCTGGTTCCGTTAGGCCCACATGGAAAGATCTAAAACTTCAAATTCTCGCAGGTAGGCCTTTAAGAGGATCTCTGAAGTGTGCAGCACTTCTTCAAGCCTTTGAGAACTTAAATGATGAAACAGTAGTAGTTGCATTCATTGATGCTGATGCCATTGTTAAGCCTGATTGGTTGTCTCAATTAGTGCAGGCTTGCTTACAACCTGGCATAGGTGCAGTATCTGGGAATCGGTGGTTTGTTCCTGAAAGAGATACTTTGCTGGGTTGGACAAGGGCTGTATGGAATGCAGGAGCCTTAGTTATGATGACTATCTTGGCTATCCCTTGGGGTGGTTCGTTGGCGGTACGCCGTGAGGTTATAGATGCTGGGTCTTGGAAAACATTGTTGGAGTATAGCTTTTGTGAAGATACTGGTTTACTTCGACCACTTCGTGAACTAGGTCTTCGTTATGTTTTCAGGCCTGAACTATTGATAGTGGATCATCAAGATGGAATAAGCCTGCAAGCTCTGTCGGGTTGGGTGTCCCGTCAGCTACTTACAGCACGTCTTCATCACCCTGCCTGGCCGTTGGTGGCGTTGCATGGGATGGGCACAACTGCCTTATTATTTGCTGGCCTCTTTAATGGTGCTTGGTTAGCACTGGCTACTTATGAAATTGGGTGCTTTGTTTTATTGCTATGGATTGAGTCCATAGCAATGCAGCGATCTCCTCGGTCACTTATGGGTTGGGCACGTGCTTTATTTATTGGTCAAATTGTTGATGGTTGGGCAACTCTTAATGCTTTTCTTCTAAGAAAGGTCGAGTGGAGAGAAGTCATATATCAAGTTACTGATTGGCCTCGAGGGGTTGCACCCTTGGAGTCTCCAAAATTATTTGACGTAAGATCACCATCGAATTCTTCAGGTTCTTTTCGAAGCGACTAGCAAACAGTGGCTTTAAGAAACCTGGTAATGCAGGTTCAATTTCAATCCTATGTGCTATTAACGTGCCGTCATTAGTTGGTATTAGGATCCAGTTCCCTTCCAATTTCTTTATAAGATTGCCTTCTATGAGTTGATAATTGATCATGCTTCTTCCTTTCTCTTCGACTTCTAGTAAGGCCGGGATTTTTAGTCCAAAGGTATATGAGGATTTATATGTTTGTTGAAGCTTTACTTTGCTTCCATTTCGTTCAATAATTTTTACATACCTAATGTCAGGCATTCTAAGGGCAGTGGATTCATATCGTGTGAGCACTTCCCAAGCCTGAGTTGGAGGTGCAGAAACGAGAACAGAAGCAGTTATTACGCTATCGATTTTGCGCACTACTGGATCAGTATTTTCTGCAATAGCTGAATTAATTGATAATGGAGGACTTACGATTAGTCCTAACAGGAGTGCACTAGTTACAGACCTCCTTATTGAGTTCTTGTGTTGGATCCCATTAATAGCAATCATGATGAGAGTCTAAGGGGCGCTCCTAGGTCCTCATTCTGTGATGTTCAAATGTCATCGCGTACTTATTTCTTAAGTGGTTTTGATCCAAGAGGTGCGACTCATTACAAGCGAATGTTTCAGAGTGAACTTAAACCACTTGGGTGGAGATTTGGAAAGTCCATTGATAATGGTCTAATAACTCGATGGCCATTGAAAAAGATTGGAGAAGGTGATGAAGATGTACTAGCTGAATTTTGCTTTTTGCATTGGGACGATATTGCCAAGGCTAACTGGCCTCGGAATCCTTTAGTCCTACTGAAACAATGTGCTGAATATGCTTGGTGGTACTTACTAAAAGGCGGCTTGATTTTTAAAGTTTTAAAGGTTTGTCCTGGTGTCGCATTATGTGGTGCATACCCTTTGCTTTTCTTGTTTTTTTCTTTTGGTATCGCCTTAGGCTTAGCTGGTTTGATTGGTGATGGACTTGCAACATTTGTAGTTGATCCTCAGGTTCGCTTTGCAAGCGGATTGGTTGTAGGTTTGATATTTCTTTGGCAAGCTTGGCGTCTTGCTAACAAACTTGGTGTCGTCTGGTTGGCCAGATCAATAATGTTTACTCATCGTGTGGCGCAGCATCGTGATCATGACCTTCGGGAAAGAGTAAAGGCATTGGCAGATTGGTTGGTGGATTTAGAATCAACAAAACCTGCATTAGAGTTGAGATTGGTCGGCCACAGTAGTGGCTCATTCGTTTTAGCGATGCTTGCTGCAGAATTGCACCGACATCCTTGTGCAAAATCATTGCTGCCTCGGTTAAGCTTGCTAACTCTTGGTCAGAATCTCGCAAATGTGGCGTTATATCCAGGTGCTCGTTTATTTCGCGACGATTTAGAAGAGTTATCAACTGAGCCTCGCATCCCATGGCGCGATGTCACATCAAAGCAAGACTTTCTTTGTTTTGCTGGTGTCAATCCTTATACGAGTTGCGGTCTGACAAGGCCATCAGGTGATGATTACCCTCAACTTGACTTGGTTGATCTTGTGAAAATAAATCCTAGGGTTAAATTTTGGGACTTGTTAGGTAAGCAGTTTGAGATTCATTTTTTGTATTTGCGGAATGTTTGTTCAAAGGTCGCCTTGCCATCTTCATTTGTAGCAGGACTAAGAATTGATTCCAATGACTAACAAGCTAAAGACAAAAGGAGATCAACCTCCTTGGCCAGAGCCGAAACCTTATACATCAAACATCTTTAGGCGGCTTGCTAGGGGCTGGAATTCATGGCTTGGTCTTCTTAATGAATGGGACTTTCGTATATCTATTGGCGAATTGAACTTACTAGGTAAACGAGTTTTCCTTGTAAATGACCCACCTCTAGTACGTAAGGTTATGGTCGATGAAGTGGAGTTATTCCCAAAGCACCCTTATACACTCTGGATACTCGAACCTTTGATTGGACGAGCAATTTTCTCTGTTAATGGTGAAGAATGGGCTATTCAACGCCGCTTAATTGACCAGGCTTTTCAAGTTGCAAGTCTCAAGAGAGTTTTCCCGTCAATGGAAAAAGCTACCAGAGCGTTGCTAAATCGCTTGGATTTAAAGGATAAAAGTAATTATGTAGACATTGATGAAGAGATGACAATGATTGCCGCAGATGTAATAATTCGCACGATTCTTAGTAGACCACTTGAGGAAGAGGAGGCTAACAATATCTTTAAGGCATTCTCTAGGTATCAACAACGTGCGGGAAGAGCACTTGTTATGAGATTTCTTAGGCTACCTAAAAGTTGGATCCAGCGAAGTTTGAAACGTGACGCCTCTATAATTCGTAGTTGGATTCAATCCTTAATTCATGATCGATTGAACCATTATAAGGAAAATTCACTTAATAATATAAGGCCTATTGACCTTTTAGACACTTTAATAATCGCTAAAGATCCCAAAACTAACAAAAGCTTTTCAGAAGATGATCTAGTAGACCAAGTTTGCTTCTTATTTCTTGCAGGACACGAAACATCTGCTAGTTCTTTGGGAATGGCAGCTTGGTTGCTGGCTCTTTTCCCAGATGTACAGAGCAGAATGCGAAATGAGGTTTTGTCTGTAGTCAGTGATCGGGAATTAGATTCGATGGTTAAGCCTGATGATATACGTCAATTTCCTTTTGGCGAAGCAGTTTTTAATGAGACATTACGGTTATATCCACCGGTGAGCTTTTTCATTCGAGAGAGACTACAAACAGATACGACTTTGAAAGCACCTGAAGGAAAGAGGCGATGCCCTGTAGGTTCTCTTTTGACTCTTTCTCCATGGGTCATTCAACGACATGAGAAGTATTGGCCTGACCCTAATTGCTTTCGACCTGAACGTTTTCTGAATCAGAATGAAAACTCTAATGTTCGCAATGCATTCCTGCCTTTTGGGATGGGACCCCGCAAATGTCCTGGCGCTTCCTTTGCTAAACAGGAAGCAATATTGGTCTTGGCTGAATTGCTTAGGCGCTATGAATTATTGCCGGATGCAAATCATGAAATTGAGCTTTCTGGCTTGTTGACATTGAGGTCACAGAATGGCATTCAATTAAAACTTAAACCTTTAGAACATAAGGCTAAGTCTTCCTCCGAAACGTGTGTCTAGTGATTTTAGAAGTTGACCCATATCTAGGAGACCTGCGGCATTACTCATGTAGACATCCATATTCATAGAGTCATTTATTAGCCATCGCAATGACAAGGTGGCATTGCTTTGACTTTTGTCTGACATGACAATATTCCCTTCAGGGATAAGCTGAAATTTTTTGCTCAGCTGAATATTTGCACCTAGCCCTACTCCCCATGGATTACTAATCCCGCTCCAAGCACCTTTAGTATTGAGGTTAAATGCTAACCAATCGTTCGCTTCCCAAGTTTGGATTGACTCTGCGAAAACATATCCTTGATAGCTTTTGGGATCCTTATTCCTTCCTAAGCTTATACGCCCTGCGACCCATAAAGGTGCTCCTCTAAGAGGAGAGAAGGAAACGGCTTTACCTCCAATTCTCCAATTCCATCCTTTATCAGTTGCATAAGCTTTGGCCAGCTCATCTGTTTGCGGTACGTTATTAAACCAGCCGACATTAGTTAATTGCAGTTGAAAGATATTGGAAATTGAACTCCCCATAAACCCAAAGAAATTTCCTTCACTATCAATATTTGTCCATGCCTGAGTAGTTTTATCTGGTGGCACTAGGGCTGTATTTACAGTGAGACCACCTGAGGCTAAGGAACGTTGGCGACGAGTTAGTCCGATTTGAGGTGTATCTGGTGCATCATAGGTGTAGACAAAACGAGCAGAATAGCCCATGCGATTTGCCGAGGGCAAAGTTAATAGCGATGTGGCAGGAGTTGCACCCCACCCATTTGTTAGCGCTCCTTCTAAGCTGATTCTTGGATTTAGATTCCATGCTAAACCACCGCTATAGATGGGAACATTTTCGAAATCCAGGTTTGAGTTGAAGCTGTTAGATCCTGGGCCAAGAGGTACTAATACCGAACTAAATAGACCTAATTCTGGGATTGGTCGCCATAGACCACCGCCAGCAATCCAGAAATTATTGCCATAAAAGTTCCCTTCCCCTCCTTTGTATTTCCCTTGGCTACCTGGAAGGAAACTGACTCCAGGTGTAATACTTGCCTGCCATTGTGTTGAGAATGTCCATGTGGTTGGGAGAGCTAATGAACCAACAAGATTTCTTGTGAAAACACGTTCTCCAGAATTATTGAAAATATTCGGACTGGCATCATTTTGTCCTTTGCAAGCTTTTGAGTCGCAACCTCCACTTCCGACTTCCCATCCTTCAAAAGAACTAGAAAAGGCAACTTCAAAAGCTTTGTTATATCTTCGTTCTTCTTGATATTGCTGATGACTTATTAATTTCCATTGAATAGCTCCTCCGTAACTTCTCCAAAAATTGCCAGGTTGCTTGGACCGTCCAACTATTTTTGAATAAAGTGGATCATCAGCCTCAGAAACAAATCCAGAGAGCTGTAGTCGATCATTTGCACTCAAGTCAACCCTAGCCATATAATTTTGGTTGCCTGTTCCTCCTGCTTCTCCCCCCCCAAATGAGGAGACCTGTGAAGCGCTAATCCGTGCACCTTCAAGTTCAGAAACTTGATTTGCTGTTGGTACTGCCAGCCCTAGTCGTAAGGGTGGCACATAATCTTCAGGGTTAGGTTTAAATAAAACAAGTGACTCTGTCGCTTTCTCTTCATCATAAGAATTAGATCTGGCAGTGCTAATTTCATCTATATTGGCTGATTCTATTGACAAATCTTTGCCGGAGTTGAGAATTGGCTCCCAAACCAGAGGCATGTTATTTGGAGATGACTCACTTGGAATAAGTTCCCATGTAATGCTTGAGCTGTCTTTAGAAAGCTGCTCTTCACTCTGTACTGAATTTATTGAATCTCGGCCTAGATTTTTAGGCTTTAGCATGAGCGCATTATCGTTGTTCTTGATAGATTTGTCTAATGAGAAAGGTGACCAGATCTCCTCAGAACTAGCTGCCTGGCAGTGCAATAGCTGAAGAAGTAGAGCACTACCTAGAAGCTTTTTCTTTAAGCAATAAAGTCTCATAAAAATATTATTGCTGATAGCCATTCATATTGGAAGTCTGCCAAGTCCATGCATCTTTGCAGCTTTCAACTAGTGATCGCTTAGCCTCCCATCCAAGGAGATTCTTTGCTTTTGTGGGGTCAGCAATGGTGATTCCAACATCACCATATCTAGGTGTAGATAATTCAAAAGGGATTTTTTTGCCGGTAGCTATTTCGAATGAATTGACGACTTCTAAAACAGAGTGCCCTTTTCCAGTGCCAAGATTTACAGTTAAGAATTGATGCTCTTTTTGAAGAAGTGAATCAAGAGCTGCTGCATGTCCCTCTGCGAGGTCCATAACATGAATATAGTCACGAATGCATGTCCCATCTTTTGTAGGCCATTTGTTGCCATATATTTTTAAGACTTTTTGGTGGCCTATGGCAACTTGATTGATTATTGGAAGAAGGTTGTTGGGAGTGCCTCTTGGATCTTCTCCTATCAGTCCACTTGCATGTGCTCCTATGGGATTAAAGTATCGTAGGCATGCAATCCGCCAGTCAGAATCAGCAGTAGATATATCTGCAAGCATCTTCTCAATAGCTGCTTTTGTATTTCCGTAGGCATTAATTGGGTCGATAGCGGCAGTTTCGGAAATAGGTACTGATTTGGGTTTACCGTAGAGAGTTGCACTGCTACTAAAAATAAGAGTTCTGCATTTGTTTTCTTGCATGGCTGATAGTAGGCAACAGCTTCCGTTTACGTTTACATCCCAATAATTTAAGGGGCTTTTTATTGAATCTTTAACGGATTTGAGTCCTGCGAAATGGATTACAGCGTCTATTATTTTACCGTCATTATTTGCATCGGTGAATATTTTTTGGAGTGCAGCCTTGTCTCTGATATCACCTTCAACAACCTTTAATCTTTGTTGAGCCTTAAGTTCATTTAAACCTGTAATCTCTTTTACTCTTTGTAGTGCTATTGGCGAACTATTCACAAATGAATCAATAACTACAAGATCATGTCCATTTTCTAATAGCACTATGGATGCATGGGTCCCTATGAAGCCTGCTCCTCCTGATATAAGGACTCTTGCCATTCGTTCAGAGCTTTAGATTCTTCTTAAGCAAACAAAAATTGTAGGGAGTTTGCTGAAAAGTGACCTTTAGATTGAGCTCGGTAAATTTGGTGGCAGTCAATTGCTTAATGCCGAAACTCAATAAAAAGACAATATTAGAGCTCTGCAATAGGTTGTTGGTTTTGTGGTCGGGTGAACAATTGGACCATCAATTATTCGATTAGAAGACATTAATTATTTCTATAAGGCAGAATTAATTTGAATCTAGGTATCTCGTGAATCAGCTCCAGAGCCTAAGGGGTATGGTTGATATCCTTCCAGAACAGACCCAGCTTTGGCAGGCAGTCGAATTAGTTGCTCGAGAGCAGCTTCAGTGTGCAGGTTTTAAGGAAATACGTACACCTCTTTTAGAGGTTACTGATCTTTTCTCGAGAAGTATTGGTGAGCAAACTGATGTGGTCGGTAAGGAAATGTATACCTTTTCTGACCGTGGTGATAGATCCTGCACTTTGCGACCTGAAGGGACTGCTTCAGTTGTTAGAGCCGCTTTGGAGCATGGTCTTTTAAAACAAGGGCCACAACGACTTTGGTATGGCGGGCCAATGTTTCGTTATGAAAGACCTCAAGCTGGTCGCCAGAGGCAGTTTCATCAAATTGGTGTGGAGTGTTTTGGTATGAATTCACCTCGTTGTGATGTGGAGGTGATCTCCATTGCATGGGATTTATTGGACTCTTTGGGGTTAAATGATCTGGCTTTAGAGCTTAATAGCCTTGGCTCTTCTGAAGACCGTAATCGGTATCGCAATAAACTAGTTGAGTGGTTTCAGGATCGATATGAAGAGCTAGATGTTGATTCGCAGCAGCGTTTGCAAAACAATCCATTGAGAATTCTTGATAGTAAAGATCCGAAAACTCAGTCTCTTTTAAGAGAGGCACCTGTCTTGGAGGAATATTTGTGTAATGAAAGTTCTGAGCGCTTTTTAGCTGTGCAAGATTCTTTGAAAGCCTTGCAAATTCCATTCAAAATAAATCCTCGCCTGGTTCGTGGTTTGGATTACTACTCACACACAGCTTTCGAAATTACTAGTAAGCACTTGGGTTCTCAGGCCACTGTTTGTGGGGGGGGGCGTTATGACGGTTTAGTTGAACAACTGGGCGGTTCGGCAACATCAGGAATCGGTTGGGCTATTGGAATGGAGAGATTAATGATTCTTTTAGGTGATTCAATATCAGGACCGACATCTCCTGACGTTTACTTTATAAATCGAGGTGAGGAGGCTCAGATAAAGGCCCTAGTCCTTGCTCGTAAATTGAGGGCGGCAAGCATGAAAGTTGAGCTAGATGGTTCCGGTGCTTCTTTTGCAAAGCAATTTAAAAGAGCTGATCGATGTGGAGCGGCTTGGGCGATGGTTTTAGGCGATGATGAAGTAAGTACCGGGCAGGTTCGTATTAAGAAGCTTCATTCCCATAAAGATTCTTCAGAAAAAATAGAATTTCTTGCCTCTGCTAATGATCTGGATAGGCTGTTAGCCCTTTTGCGTGATTAATTCAATTCTCTTGACTCATTTGTAGCGATGACGATTTATTCCGTGCACTCAATTTGTTGTATAGGCGCTGGCTATGTCGGTGGACCAACGATGGCTGTTATTGCAGATCGATGTCCTCATATTACTGTTACTGTCGTTGATCTAAATGATTCTCGGATAGAAGCCTGGAATAATCCAGACCTTAATCAACTCCCTATTTATGAGCCGGGCTTGGAGGCAGTTATTTCTAGGGCAAGAGGTAGAAATCTTTTTTTCTCAACCTCGGTAAATGAGGCTATTGCGTCTGCTGATATGGTCTTTATTTCAGTTAATACTCCAACTAAAAACAAAGGGATTGGAGCGGGTCAAGCTAGTGATTTGCGTTGGGTAGAGGCATGTGCAAGACAGGTTGCTCAATACGCCCAAGGCCATACTGTTGTAATCGAAAAGAGTACTTTGCCTGTGCGTACGGCAGCCGTAATTAAGGCCATACTCGATACTCCCCAATGTCAGCCTGGGGAAAATGAAGCTCTGCCAACCTTTTCTGTGCTTTCAAATCCTGAGTTTCTTGCTGAAGGTACCGCTATAAGAGATCTTGAACAGCCTGATCGTGTTCTTATAGGAGGAGATGATGAGGTTGCTGTAGATGCCTTGTCAACTATTTATAGCTATTGGGTCCCTACCGAAAAGATTCTTAGAACAAATTTGTGGAGTAGTGAGCTTTCAAAGCTTATTGCAAATGCCTTTTTGGCTCAAAGAATTAGTTCGATCAACTCTGTTGCTGCCCTTTGTGAATCCACTGGTGCGGACGTACGAGAAGTGGCTTTAGCTATAGGAACTGATAGTCGGATTGGATCTAAATTTTTGTCTGCCGGACCAGGCTTTGGCGGAAGTTGTTTCAAAAAAGATATTCTTAATTTGGTCTATCTATGTCGTCATTTTTCCTTGCCAGAAGTGGCTGCTTATTGGGAGCAGGTTATTGAACTAAATAATTGGCAGCAAAATCGAATAGCTGGTCTCTTGGTCCAGAGATTGTTTGGCACTGTTACTGGTAAACGATTGGCGATTCTTGGATTTGCTTTTAAGGCTGACACAAATGATACGCGTGAATCACCAGCAATAAGTATCTCATTGGACTTGCTTGAGGAAGGTGCTCAACTGGCAATACACGACCCTAAAGTAGATCCACTTCAAATAGCTCGAGATCTCCATAAGTCACCTAGCAACTCTTCTGCAGGCTTGAACGGAGAAGGAACTTGGCAGTTCTCACCAACGGTTAGGGATGCTGTGCAGGGAGCAGACGCAGTCTTGATACTTACTGAATGGGATCAATATCGAAAATTGAATTGGCAAGAGTTAGCTGAGATTATGCGTGCTCCAGCTTGGGTTTTCGACACCCGGTCAGTAGTTGATCCGGTTGAGATTGCAGAGGCAGGTTTGTTGATGTGGCGACTGGGAGAAGGCGTCGACTAACATGATTTGTATAGAAATCTTCTTTGGTTATATAGTGAAACTTAGCCCTTAATTGTTTCATATAATAATGTGTTATTAGAACTATATTTGGTGACCAAACTTAACGACCACTTAGCCTTAACTTAATCAGAAGTTGGATCTTGACTATTGAGCTCGATTCTTTAGTCGAGTAACTTTATTCGGTATCTGCTGGCGACTTGGTAATGTGCATATATAGCTTTTGCTCTGAAAGGTTTTAAAATCTATGAAATTTTTTTCACAATTCATACCCCTTTTTAATTTCCGGAGATACTTTTCTCTCTTGTTAGTAATTTCAAAGATTACATGCTCCATTAGTGCATTAAGAACTTTCCTTTATAGGGAATTGAATTCAGTTTGTCTGAATAGAGTTAATTTGCTTATGGCCCCTGAAGGAAGTGGTATTAAGACTTTTGAATACACTTTTAATCAAGATAAATAGAGCTAAATACCAATGAATATTTTACTACTTTGTTTCGTTCTTCTTGTGGCCGCAATAGGAATTTTTTTAAGCTACCCTTTCAAAAAACTTGCCTTCAGAAGAATTAAAAACATTAAAAAAATAAAAAAACAGCGTGATATAGATTCTTGGATGCAAATGTCTCGAGAAGAAAGGAACTTACATGATTATGAACAAAAGAAAATAAATGTTGAAAGGAAAAGAGCTCTTTTATTTAAGATAAGGAAGGAATATCAGGATTTAAGAAAGAGAAAAAATAAATCAAGCCCTTAGATTATTCGCAAGCTTCTCTTTTTATAGATTTTATATCTAGTTGTTCTATGTGATTTCGAGGTGCCAACCACTATCTATCGGATGAATTTCTTTCTGGCCACACTTTCTTGACATTTGTAGTGAAGGTGCATTCTCTAAATTATTTTTCTATTAAGGGGTCTGGGATCATAATTGGCTAGTTTAGAATTATTAAATTAGTTATTTGTTGTGATCGGTTTTAGAGTTCGAATTTAATAAGATTCCCTTATAGGTAAGAACACAAGGCGAAGGGTTTAGCTCTTGGAATGAATCTAGAAGATCTTTTTATGCAACTAGTCCTTGGGCTGGTCTCTTTCTTCTCAAACTTGCTTTCTGCTTGTGCAGGGGGTGGAGCTGGTCTTGTGCAACTACCCGCGTTGATTCTTCTGGGGCTTCCTTTCTCAATGGCCTTGGCTACACATAAATTGGCTAGTGTTGCATTAGGTATGGGTGCTGGACTTCGCTATTTACAAGAAAAAAAACTAGAAACTAATTTAGTAACATTTATCCTTGCTTTTGGTTTGCCAGGCGTTTGGATTGGGGCCAGTGTTGCATTAACTGTTCCTTCTGAAATTGGAACACTTGCGCTTGGTTGCTTCACCTTTGCATTAGGTATTTACTCTATTAAAAGTCCTCAACTTGGTGTCTCGTCTCAATTGTGCAATATGAGCCGAATGAGATTGTTTGTTGGCGGCCTGATCTTGTTTCTTATTGGTGTTTTAAATGGATCATTATCTTCAGGTACAGGCTTGTTTGTGACATTGTGGCTTGTGAGGTGGTTTGGACTCTCTTACGCACAATCAGTAGGTTATACCCTCATTTTGGTTGGGTTGTTTTGGAACGGAACTGGTGCTCTTGTTCTTGGGATTAATGGCGAAATCAAATGGAGTTGGTTGCCTATGTTGATCGCAGGTTCGTTTTTTGGAGGCTATAGCGGCGCTCAACTTTCTCTTTCGAGAGGGAGTCGATTTGTTAAGCGAGCTTTTGAGGTTCTTGCTCTTTTGATGGGTGTATCGCTTCTAATGCGTAGTGTTTCCTGAGGAGCTCATTGCCTTTCTTTTTTGGAAGATTTAAAAAGCCGTTAATTTTTTAGTGATTATTTCCTTGTTGAGGGGTTTATGGTTCAAGCTCTAATAAGTACAGGTTGTCTCTCTTCAAAGCAATGTCTCTAACCCCTCTGTTTGCCATTTATGGACAACCAGGTGTCCCTATGGACTTTTTGCTCCTGACGTTTTTCCATGCTTTGTTTGTAATCCCATTCCACATCGTTCTTTTCCGATGGAGGGCACAAAGTGGTTATACCAGTTTCTATGCCAAAGACTATTATGTCGTCAAAGACGCCTAATAGTTAGTTTTGGAGTTTATTTTGCAAGGGCAGAGTTATGCTTTGCCCTTATTTTATTGTCAAGAATAAATAGTTTTAGGCTTTAAAAATCCAATTGGAGCTTATTTTATGCCTCAATTAAGTATCGTTGACTCTTGACCATTTCTCTTTTTTCAGGGAATTCTTAGAGTGATTAATTGCCGGATGTCTCCAGGCAGTGTTGTCCTGTAAATTTATTAATAGGTGGAATTTGCCTAAAAAGATTTTTCGTCTTAAAATATTGGGCGTTAAATATTTAGAATGGTTCGATTCTTCTTCTTGATGATTGTCGCTTTTGACCAAGTCCTTAAAATAAATTTGGAGTAATTTTAATCGATTACAGGAACTATTTTTTAACTACACCTTAGTCATCATCTGCCTCCCAAGGGTCTATAAGTTTCTTGGAGGGCGGACCAAAAGACAAATAAACAGCAATACTTGTTATGCTTAATACGCCAATTAAGATTGCAATCACTAAGGAGAAAGCAGGTGAGGAGGTTTCCATTGAATTTCAGTGCAGTTTCTAAACCCTTTAAACCTGGGTTAGAGATTGAATATACATAAGCCCGTTGAATTTGAGACCTTTAGCCTGCCAGCTTATATAAAGGACCAAATTAGGTTGATTTTGATTCCCCTGCTTTTTGGTGCAAAGCAGTTTTCGATGATTGATTAGTCCGTGAAGTCTTATGAAGCATGAGAAATCTTTTTAATCCGTCAAATAGCTTCCTTTGATGGACCAAAAAGCATTGATTGTTGTCTGCAATGATCTTTAGGAATGCTTCTTATGATTTTGTTTCTGCGATTGCCTTTGCTGTGAGGGATGTCCTTTTGAGAAGGCATCAAAATATTGCTCAAGTGTGGATAACCTTTGGATCATGTTCGATGCACCAGCTTTTTTCACTACATGTAAGCTCTAAAGCTTAGGCTTGTTAAAGGTTCGGGAGAAAAAATTTGGCTGTCTCTCCTTCATGGCCTGTTGTTGGACTCGTTCTAATACTTATAGGCTTTCTAGTGAAATTCGAAGTACAGGTGATTGACTCAGATGAGCAGGAGAAAATTAATAGTTCCAAGGAGTTGTAGAGCATGACTGCCCAATAAATTAGGGCAGTTTGATTTATTAGTTGTGGTAGTGAATTTTTGAAACCTCTTTTAATTGAAACGAGTGCCTAGGAGGTTTTTGAAATTTCTCTTGGATTATTGGCTTAGAAAAATGCTAGTCATGTCCACCATTACAGCGCATGACCTTGTTTACTAGGTTTGTCTTACCAATTTCTCCATCAATAAGAGAATTTTGTTGAATGCATTCGTTTTGGCTTCTTGTCCACTCTGCTATTGGGCCGAGCCTTGTAACTCCAACAATTAATGCGAAAGTGCTAACTGCTGACAAGCTTGGATAAAGGAGTTTCTTTGGACTAAATCTTCGTTCTTTCGTTTTGCGTTCTTCTTCACGAACTGCACGTTCTTCAGCTCTTTGTTCTTCGGCTATTTTTGCTTTTTCATCCGCCAAACGTTTTTCTTCTCGGATGATCTTTTGTTCTTCTCTAAGTGCTCTTGCTATTTTTTCTTGTTCATCAGCCCTTTGCCTATCAAGGATCTTGGATTGTTCTTCGCTTTTGATTTGCCAAGTAGTAAATTTCTTTGAAACCCATTGTCCAATGCTAATCACAAGGGCTATGGCTGCCACAAAGATAGTACGAAGTGCCTCCAATATTTCTCGGAGGCCATTTGAAGTTGGTTGCTTTTCCTCTGATGATTCGGAAAAATCGTCGTTATCCATATTTGTTTTCTAGTCCGACTACAACTACTTGTGGTTTTAACTATTTAAAACTGAACAAACAAGTCCCTTTGAGTACTTATATTCTAAAGAGTTAGAGCAGATTTGATTTTGTCTTTGCATAAGCCTTTCTGAAATCAGAGTTGGGGCTTGCTTTCTTAAGCACTTGGTTTGGAGAGTGACGCCAAAATTTTCAGATGACCGAGGTCATTCTCTTTAAGTAGACTACGTAAAGGTTATTAATACTTGGCTTTTCCTTGAAAAATTCCTTCCCGAGCAATCATGACTCCCCTGATTGGGAAATGTAAATGCTTTTGAACTGCTTTAATTAAGTAATCAGGCTTATCGCCATTTTTATAAGGATGCTGTTTTATTGCTATAGGTAGATTTTGCAGTCAAATGCTAAGACTTCTTTTCAGCGCAATGCTTGAAGGGGCTAGTTCACACTACGGGGAAAGTATTGGTTTGTCGCCGATAGCTCTTGCATCTCCTAAGGTTCAAAAGTTAGTTCTTAAAGAAAACGCAGATTACTGGGACAGGGAATGCTCTGATAAACCCAACCAGATTGCTTGTTTAAATTATGAATCTTGAACTCATCCGTTGAGTTGCCTTGAATGATTTTTATGCAGATACTTTTTGATTGGTTTTTTGAAGTAAAGATTCCAACTGGATTCAAGCAATAAAAACATATGTGTAGAAACACTCTTTTTAGAGTTTGAAGTCGCAGTTTAGATTATTTGCATTAATAATCCAGAAGAGCCGATTAGCTCTAAAAATTTCTAAGGCATGAACTTTTCTTTCTTACAAGCTCAAATGTACAGTTTTGATCCAGCGATTAATTATGGTCCTAATGATGCAGGGGTAAGTGCACTTTCAATTGCCCTTGTTTCAATAGGTGCTCTGCTTGCCTTGTCTTTATTGGCTGCGGCTTATGGCCAGCTGGAAAATTTATTCAACAATAAGAAAGGCCAAGATGAGGATTGAATTGCTATTGCTTACGGGAAAGAACATGCGACTTGAAAACTTAAGATTTTTTCCAAACTACTTTTCCAATCAAAAGACCTTTAAATGCCTATGAGTTTTGCAAAGTAAATTGAAGGAAATAATTCAGAATTTGCCTAAAAAAAACTAGGAATTATTACTTACTCGCTGTATATGGTGTCCTTTTTTGACATTTGGTAACGTGAAATCTGTATCTAGTGTTACGACATGTAGTTATTCCTTTTAGCTTCGCTAATCTTTCTCGAAAGATCAGCTTAATTTAGACATTCATCTAGAAATCCGCTGATCACTTTATTTAACCCTTCTCTCTCCGGAAATTATGAATCTAGGAGCACTTTTCCTCGAATCACTATCTACTGGGGTTATTACCTCAGAAGAGATGGACTGGGTCGCAAAGAATCAGCGTGACTTCTCCAGAACTGAAGAGGCTGCAGCAATAAGATTAGGAAGGCTTTTGGATGGTGGCCTGATTAATCTCGGCTGCCGAATCTAGCTCCATAACCTTCTGAATTTATTTGTAAATTAGTTGCAACTTAGTTGCAACTAAAATTTGGTTATGTTCTGAGTGGAGATTATTTAATTTGATTCCTTTGGGCGGATTCTATCTCTAACGATAAGAACTGATTTATTCGAGCAGTCTATTGCTTTTTGATGGTGCTGAAATGGTTTCTAAGAATTTGTTCCAATGTCGTGGGTATTTCCAACGAATAAATAATCCTATATAGACAAGATACGCACAACCTTCAATAGGGTGCTGGCAGAATTTTAGTATCGATGACATTTTGTAGTTTGCTATCTTCCTTTTCTAAAGAGAAAGTAACTTAATGGCATGTTTATTAAGATAAATATTTTATATTGCAACAAGAATCCAGTTTTAAAATCAATGAATTGATATTTGTACCAGCATGCTTGGAATTAGGTTAATTGGAGTCATCTTAGTTACTTGATACCCGCAATAAGACTGTTATGCCAATCAATGTGCACAAAATTTGCAAGGCGATTTGGTGAATCATCTAGAGGTCTATTTTTACACCGATTTTGTCAGAAATTTTTGAAGGCACTATTGAAGTAAATACTGCTTTTAAATTTTCTTGGGGCTTTCTGCTCGTTTTTTTGGAAAAAAATTAACAATTTTATCCTAAATTAATTGCAAGCTGGAATTTGTATTTGGTGCTTATACAAAGCGTATTGCAGGACTTTGTTTGAATGAAGGTTTTTCTTAAATGACCAACTAAATCAACTGGGATAAATTCATCATCAGAAGAGAAGGTCACAAGGAGCGTCTTGGCGTATTTGGTGTTGGCTTCTTTTTGACTCCTTGTACAAGGTCTTGAAGGGCATCTAGTTGAGCCAGTAATGCACGTATTTGGCCAGGTTCTGGAAGTAGGCCATCTTCTGCAAGGCTTAGATCAAGCTCTCTGAGCTCAACTCGTAAGTATCTTATTATTTGTGTAGCTGAATCCCTTTTGGAAGTACTCAAAAACTTTCTCTCTAGTTAGAAATGTTTTACGTACTTTAGTTAATATTTCGCGAAATAGTGGACTATGAAGTTATCAAAGACTATTTAGACAGAAAATTTTTCTTATTAAAGCAGTTATAAGAAGAATTCCTGACAACCCACCTTGGACTTAGTCAATGGAGCCGTGATATAGATATTTCTTCATCTAGTCATTTCATTGAAGATTGATGTATGGATTCTGCAATTTGATTTTTATTTCCTGTAACTACTAAA
>QCGF01000003.1 GCA_003278175.1 Prochlorococcus sp. AG-363-P15 | reverse complement strand
CCAAAACCCTTAAGTACCTCTAGGAATACACAACTTAGACCTTCATATTGTCTCCCTTGCCATACATACCCATATGGAACGACATTATTGGCTTTTAAGCTTAAACTCTTTTCTATTAGTTCTTCAGGTGTTTTAGGTGGAGACTTTATTAGATCGTTCCTCCAATAAAGCAAACCAATGTCTGCAGTAAGAGGCCACCTATAAGTAACTTCTTTATATTTATTGCCCAACTTTGCTCCTTCAACAAGAGAATTCCAATCTGAAGTTTTAATCCATTTATCTAAGGGTTCTAGCCAACCTGTTGCAGCATATTTTGGCAACCAGGTAACGTCCATTAGTACTATGTCAAATTGATTATCTCCTAATAAAAGACTGCTAATCGCCAGATCTGATACGGACTCTGTTTCACGTGGACCTTTTGTTATATTTAATTTTATTGTTCCTTTATTCTCTTTATTAAATCTATCGACAATTTTAGAAGTTGACTTTGCAAATGGTGCAGGCATCAAAATATTAATATTTAGCTCTTTATTATTAGAATATCCATTTTTGCTATCTACAAAGAACAAGAAAATCAATGTGACTATTAAATTAACCCGAATAAAGTTTTTAATTACCATTAACTTATGTCAGCTAAATTATTGTCAATGTTATAAATCTGATCTTCAGCCCAATCTCTAACTGTATATGCTTCGACAGCTTCAGACATAGATTTCATTCTATTTATTTGTTCTTTTTCATCCATTAAAATTGCTTCTTCAATAGCTTCATCCATTCGTCTGTGAGAATACGGGTTAGTTAACACTGCTCCATTTAAAAGGACTGATGCACCTGTAAATTCTGACAGTACAAGCACTCCATCTCTACCCTTTCTTGCCGCTGCATATTCTTTGGCTACAAGGTTTAGGCCATCTCTTAAAGGAGTTATCCAACATATATCTGCCTCTGCAAACCAGGCAATCATTTCTTCATAGGGGATTCTTCTTGTTGATATTCTTATTGGTACCCAATCTATGAGACTAAAACGTCCATTTATTCTTCCTGCCATTTCTTCTATTGATCTTTGTGTTTCCTCGTAAATTTTCATTCCTGAAGCAGCTGCTACACATGAAAGCATTAAAACTACTTCTCCATGAAGATCATTTCTACGTTCTAACAATCTTTCGAAAGCAAGTAATAACTCTTCGTTGCCTTTTGTATAATCGACTCTACTAGCGGAAAGTATAAGTTTTCTTCCTTTTTTTGTACCTTCTTTTATTTCTTTTGAATGTTGCTTAACAGATTTTTCTTTTAAAAGATTCTGTATTATTTGAGGAGATGTTCCTACAGGTGAAGACAGAAGTTTAATTTTTCTTCCTGCATGCGCTAGCCATGGCGTATCTACTGGTTCTGTAAGGGCACTTCCTACGGCTATAAATTTCTTATCTACATTCTTTTTTGGACCTCTCTTCGCTCCTACGAGGCAATTAGCAGCTCGGGCAAAATTCTCTGTGTATCTAGGAATATGAAATCCGACTAGATCACAACTTAAAAGGCTTTCTATAATTTGTCGTCTCCAAGGGAGTATTGCAAAAACGTCATTGCCAGGGAATGGAGTATGATGAAAGAATCCAATTTTTACATCAGGCCTTATTTGTCTAATGTATGAAGGTGCTAGCCATAAATTATAATCATGAACCCATATAATTGCATTTTCTGAAGCTTCTCTACAAGCTGCCTTTGCGAATCTGAGATTCACTTCCTCAAATATTTTCCAATCTGCATTGTTTACATCAAAGTAAGTGGGGAAAGTATGTAATATGGGCCAGAATGATTCTTTAGATGTAATGTGATAAAAACTTTTTACTTCATTCGTTGTTAATGGTATACGTTTAAGTTTAAATGGTGAAGGATCATTCATTTGAATTAGTTCGTCTTTTTGTCCATCTAATTCATCGACCATTCGCCAGGCAATCCATGTTCCTTCAGGCTTTTCTTTAAATAGATTACGAAGAGTGGGGATGATTCCATTAGGGCTCTTATGGTCTACCCATACTCTTTCACCTGAATTATTTGTTGATTCTTCGAAGGGTGTTCGGTGATAAAGAATGACGAAATTGCTTTTGCCAATTATTTTTGAATCCATTTTCCTCTAATTTAACCTGCCCTAAATATACAGGCTTTATTTAATTGTAAACCTATTTGATAGGAACGATGGTTGTCAAAATGTTGTAATGAAATAAATTTATTTTATGATTAATATTTTATTTTAACTCAATAAGTTTGCACTAATATAATATTTTTCTATTTATTTTTTAATTAAAACCAAAGTTAGCTCAAACTTTATTTAAATCTATACCTAGAGATTTTGCATATTTACCTAATCCTTTCTTTTGAATTGTTTTTAGAGCTCTAGTCGTTACTCTTAAATTTACCCATTTATTACCTTCAGCCCACCAAAGACGCCTTTGTTGGAGGTTGGCCTGCTGTAGCTTCTTGGTTCGTATATGTGAATGGCTTACAGCCATTCCATTATTTGCTTTGGTCCCTGTGAGATCGCAAACCCTAGACATGACTTCTCCTTTGTATGGCCTTGTGTCTATAAGGTAGATATTACCAAATCTAGTAGGTCTCTAAAGAGCTTTTTCTAGCAATTTCCCCATAAGCTCAGAAGTTCTTGATTGTAAACCAGCTACTTCATTGGGTTCTAGGCCTCCTACACCAAGCCTTGCCATGTCATAAATATGTATTGCCAGCTGTTTTGTTAGGTTTTCTGTTGGGGAAACATCGCCAGTACTAACTACAACAGCACCTGATTTCAGCTTGAGCAATGAATCAACTAGCGGATGCTTGCGATTTACTAGAAGTACATGATGTTCGGGCAATCCCGGAAGACGTTGATCCATTAATGCACCAATATCATTGATTCTTCTCATTTGTTCTGGCAAAAGAATTATTGCTGGAGGTGCGTCTGTGTTTTTTAATGATTGAACTTGAATTGTCACTTTTTCATTATTAAGAGCTTCTTTTATGAGGTTTCTAAGATTTTCAGATTTTGTTTCGCCATCCTTGTCTGTTAATTCGGATTTGTCCTCTTTAAGGCTTTCGTCGATTTCTGAATCAACTCTTTGGAACTTTATTTCGTCATTACGATCTTCTAACCATGGTATAAATTGAGTGTCTACAACAGTTTCTAACATTAAAATCTCTACTCCTTGAGATTTCCAAAGGTTCAATGCTGATGATTGAGATATTAGATCAGTACAATAAATTATTCTTTTTGTTTGATTGTCTTCTATTCTTGCTATATAATCACTTAAGGTTGTGTAGCTTTTATCTCCGGAGGAAATTATATTAGATTCTGATGAATCATCTTGTGATAAATTATTGGCTGTAGTTTCAAAAAGAATTATATTATTTACTTGATCTGCAAATTTCTCGTCTTCCATTGCTCCAATTTTTACAAATGGAGCTATAGATTCCCATATTTGCGAGTAAAATACTGAATTCTCAGTTTTTAAATTATGTAACTTATCGGCAACCTTTTTAGCTACAAAGTTTCCTATTGACTTAACACGTCTATCAGTTTGCAATGCACTTCTACTAACATTTAGTGGTATGTCTGGAGAATCAAGAACACCTCTTAATGGCAATAGATATCTTGGAACTACTTCCTTAATAGAATCACTTACAAAGACTTGATTGCAATACAATTTAATTTCACCTTTTTCCCAATCTGCCCTCCCAGTGATTTTGGGAAAGAATAAAATTCCTTGAAGTGTATATGGATAATCAGTTTTGAGATGAACCCAAAAGAGAGGATCACCCTGGAATGGGTATAAGTATTTGTATAATTCAATATAATCTTCATCCTTAAGTTCCTGTGAGGGTCTCCGCCAAGCTGGATCTCTTTTATTTATAATCTCACCTTCTAATAATACTTCAATAGGCATAAAATCACAATATTTGGTTATCAGAGTTTTTATTCTTGTAGGTTCTAAATATTCAGTTTCTTCTTCCATCAAGTAGAGAATAATATCTGTACCTGGATGTTCTCTTAGACCTTGTTCAATAGTGAATTTTGGTGATCCATCACATTTCCATCTAACAGCAGGCTGATCTTTGATTGCTGATTTAGAGATAAGTTCTACATTTTTGGCCACCATGAAACTAGAATAAAAACCTAGGCCAAAATGTCCTATTATTCCTTCTTTCTGATCTTTATATTTCTCCAGAAATTCTTCGGCACTAGAAAAGGCTACTTGGTTAATATATTTTTTTACTTCATCTGATGTCATTCCTATTCCGTTATCTGAGATTGTTAATGTCTTTTCTTCACGATTGATTTTTATCTCTACCATACTATTTTCTGCTTCTTCGCAATCTCCAGACATGGCGGCCATTCGACGTTTGCTTATTGCATCAACTCCATTACTTACAAGTTCTCTAAGAAAAATCTCATGATCAGAATAAACTGCTTTCTTAATTATTGGAAAGATATTTTCTGTATGGATTTGAATCCTGCCTTCTTCTAACACTTTAAAACTAGTAACTTTTTCTATCATACAAAATAAATAATATTAATCAAAGTGTGTAATGGAGTATTCACCGAACCATTAATAAGTTATTGATGTATCACTTAATACTATAAGAGTTTTCTGATTGCCTAGAGAAAACATGCTTGGAGCTATAATAATAAGCTAATTTTTATAATCATAAAAATTCTTTTATTCTTCAATCCATTCGATAAGCTTATAACCCTTTTTTATTATTTTATCCCTTGCTTGGCTTTCGTTTTCATACGGCTCTAATTCTAATAATGTTATTTTACCTTTTTTGTGCCAATAGTTTTGTCTGTTAATAGCATCTTCCAATGTACTTTTATTGCTGTAGGCTATTATTAGAGCTTGATCATCTTCTTCTTTGTCTTTTATATCGAATTGTAGCTCGCGAATCTTATCAATTGCAAAGCTAAATCCAAGGCCAGAACACTCGTTTTTATTTTCACTACATTTCTCAACTAATTCATCATATCTACCGCCTCTTGCAATTACTACGGGGGAAGACTGCCCCTTGCAGATTAGTTGAAAAACTATTCCCGTATATAATTCGAAATGTGGCAAGAATGTTGGGTCTAATTGCAAGCCTAAACTATGCTTTCTTGATATAGGCTCTAGCATTTTAAATAAGCGTTTTAAATTAGTAATATTTACATTCTTACCTAATTTACTTTCCAACTCTTCCAAGACCTCTAGTGGGTATCCCCTTAACTCTTGAATGACTAACAAATTTTCTTTCTGCTTCTGATCAAGATCTATAGACTCAAGCTTTAGTCGATCATAATCTATCAATGTTGTACGGATCAATTCTCTCTTTTCTTCACTTATATTAGATAAGATCATTCTTATAAGAGATGTATGTCCAATTAATAGTGTTGGCTCATGTTTTTTATCTAGTTCTAGTTTATCTAGTGAGTCTAACAGTATAGATAAAAGTTCCATCTCGCCACTAATACTTTTTATCCCAAATAATTCAACTCCACACTGTAGGTTTTCCTCAATACTTATCCCTCCATCAGTAGATTCACGACTTTCGAAAACCGTACCACTTGCCCATAAACGCAAAGGCCTAGGCTTATGAGCAAGTCTTGTACATGCTGCTCTTGCTATTGAAGCTGTCATTTCAGGACGTAATCCAAGAGGCTCATCAGCAACAAGCTTGACTATTTCTTCATTGCCTATCGCCCCTCCAGCAGTCAATGTGGCAAGTCTTTCAACACTAGGAGGAGAAACTTCTTGGTAGCCCCATAATTTATATACATCAGAAAGCTTGTTGCTTAGCAAATGGTTTGTTTCCACCTGCTTGGGGTTTAAGTCTTTTGCACCTGTAGCAGGTTGGAGAGCCATTATTTATGCGGGGATTGATATTCAGGTTTTAGTGTTCCCATTTTTCTGATGCTCCATATGAGAACCCCTCTAATGGTATTACTTTGCTTAATTCAATTTGTAGCTCTTTATGTATTCCGGGATTTGAGGCAAGAACACGCCCGCTTTCGAGTGCAAAATCTTTATCAGGATAATTTGTAACTATTCCTCCTGCAAGTTCAACTAAAGCAACTCCAGCCGCTAAATCCCACTTTGCCAAACCTCTTTCCCAGTAGCCATCAAGGCGACCACAGGCTATATAGGCTAGGTCTACAGCAGCAGCACCTCCACGTCTAACACCTCTGGTTTTATGGGTTAGCCAATTAAATTCTGCATAATTATTATCTTTTCTAGTAAACCTGTCATATGCAAAACCTGTTACTAATAGTGAATCAATTAATGCTGAGCTGGAAGAAACCTTTATAGGTGCATTGTTACAATAAACACCTATATGTGGCGCCCCCCAAAATAACTCCCTCATGAAAGGAATTGAAATTGCACCGAGGATTGGTATGTCTTTCCAGGTTAGTCCGATTGATGTAGCAAAGAAAGGGTATCCATGGGCATAGTTTGTGGTTCCATCTAGTGGATCAACACACCAACATAAGTCATCTATTTCTCCATTTAAACCACTTTCTTCGCCTAGGATAGATATTTCTGGAGTTTGATCTTTTAGATAGTTAATCACATTCTTCTCACATTCAATATCTGCTTCAGTTACTAGGTCCCCTACTCGCCCCTTGCTATGAATATAATTCAATTGACCATAATAACTCATAAGGATATCGCCGCCTTTTTTTGCAGCTGCTTTAGATACATTCAATAGTGATTTCAACTGATCTATATTTAAGTTTGCCATCCTAGCTGCTGTTGAACAGTTAGATTTAGACATTATAGTTTATATTTGAATGTTTAAAAATAGTAAACGAGCTGACCAATTTCTGTTTAGTATGTAAACTAATTATTACATTAAATCTGGTTGTTTTGGTTTTTGTGCTAACTAAAATGACCTGGAATTGTTGCCATACAATACTTTTGTAATAAAATTATTTATTATACCAAAACATTTTCATGCTTTAAATTATTACAGCATAGAAATTTAAAATATATAAATAGGTTATTCTCTCTTTTCTTTTGAGGGGTAGATCTTTATTTGCTTATAAAATCAAAAAAAAATATGGCCTACCTGCTAGATTATAGTTGTCAAAAATAAAGTTTGGAGAGGTGGCCGAGCGGTTTAAGGCGCAGCACTGGAAATGCTGTATAGGGGCAACTCTATCGAGGGTTCGAATCCCTCCCTCTCCGTTTAAATTTGTTTCCCCTAATGCAAACAAACACATAAAAATAAACTACTTATAATTTATTAACCGAATTTACCTGTGACATAGTCTTTAGTTGACTTTTCTTTTGGAGCATTAAAAATTTTATCAGTTAAATTATGTTCCACAAGATAACCTATCTTTCCTCCTGGCACGCCTTCTTTCCTTTCGGCATTGAAAAAGGCTGTATAGTCACTTACCCTTAGTGCTTGTTGCATATTATGAGTAACAATTACTATAGTAAAACTTTTCTTTAGTTCGTGTAGTGTCTCTTCAATTTTAAGTGTTGATATTGGATCCAATGCAGAACAAGGCTCATCCATAAGTATTACTTCAGGCCTGATTGCTATTGTTCTTGCTATACATAACCTTTGCTGTTGACCACCTGATAGTGAGTAACCACTACTTTTTAGCTTGTCTTTACATTCATCCCAGACTGCAGCTCTTCTAAGTGAGTCCTCAACAAGTTCATCCATTTTTCCAGTGAAGCCATTGATTCTTGCTCCAAAGGCTATATTTTCGTAAATACTTTTGGGAAATGGATTTGGTTGCTGAAAGACCATGCCAATTCTTCTTCTAACTTCAACTGGATCTATATCAGAGTGGTAAAGATCAGTTCCTTCAAAAAGGACTCGCCCTTTTAAATTACATTCTGGTATTAGATCATTCATTCTATTTAATGCTCTTAGTACCGTAGATTTCCCGCAGCCCGAAGGTCCTATAAGTGCTGTTATCTTATTCTTTGGTATTTGAAAATATACGTTTTTGACAGCTTCGTATTTTCCATAGCTAATAGTTATATTTTCTAGGCTGAGGGAGATTTCTTGATCATTGAATTTTTTTAATGCGTTGTTCATTTTTTATTAGTGTCTTTGTTTATTGAATTAAAATCATTTTTTGTATTACTTAAAACTCTAGCGACTATATTTAACATTAGCAAAATCATAACAAGAATAAATGAGGCTGACCAGGCCAATTGATTTTGGGCTTCATAAGGCTCTAAAGCGAAATTATATATTAATACTGATAGCGTAGCTATTGGCTCTAGAATTGTTTCTGGGTTATCGCTCCAGTAAAACGAAAATAATGCTGTAAAAATTAAGGGAGCAGTTTCACCAGCAGCTCTCGCAATCGCAAGTAAAATACCAGTAGCAATTGGATTAATTGCTGTGGGTAGAGTAATCCTAGTAATAGTTGTGAATTTTGATGCTCCAACGCTAAGTGCCCCCCTTCTTAAGTCATCTGAGACTAATTTAAGCCCTTCATCTGTTGTTTTTATTACTGTTGGCAGCATTAAAATTGACAGTGCAATTCCACCTGCAAGTGCACTAAATGTTGCCCCAAAAAATATTTTTGTTGATACAATAATACCGTATACAAAGACTCCAGCAATTATAGAAGGAACACCTGATAGCACATTAGTTCCAAACCTAATAAATCTCGAATAAATTCCCCCAGTTGAGTATTCAGCCAAATAAATCCCTCCACCCACGCCTATAGGAACAGAAATAATAGTTGCTATTGATGTAACTATAAAAGTACCAATAATTGCATTGCCTATTCCCCCAGCATTTGAAAGATCATCACCAGGAGGCTCTGGCAATTGTGTTAACAATGAAAAGTTTAACTGCCCAAACCCCTTTACAAATACATAAAAAATAATACAAAAAAGAGGCAATAATACAATTATAGAAAAAATATAAGATAAAATAGTTAATGATCTGTTAAAAAAATTCCTTTTAAGTAGATTATTGTACTTAAGATTTCTTCTGCTTGGCTTGTATTTTAGGGCAGCTCTATTTTCCATAATTAATATTTAAGGCTTAAACGCTTTACTAACCATTGTGCGAGGATATTTACGAAAAGTGTTATTAGCATTAACACAAAAGCGGCATACATTAAAGATGATACTTGGCTGCTATCTGCTTCGCCAAATTGATTGGCTAGCATTGCTGAAATAGTATTCCCAGGCGCTAATAGTGACCAGTTAAAGTTTAATGAATTACCAATTATCATTGTTACTGCCATTGTTTCACCTAAAGCTCTACCTAGAGCAAGTAAAACTCCGCCAGTAATTCCGGATATTGCAGCTGGAAGTAATATGTTAAAGATTGAAGTCCATCTTGTTGCACCAATACCATATGCAGCCTCTCTTAACTTATGTGGTACTTGATTTAACGAGTCTCTTGATATTGCTGTAATTATTGGAAGTATCATTATTGTTAGTATTAATATGGCTGGCGCCATTCCTGGTCCTATTGGCTCAGTGCTTAGGAATGGAACCCAACCAAAATTTTTATTTAGGAGAATTAAAAATGGTCTCAGGAATGGTTCCATAACAAATATTGCCCATAGTCCTAGAACTACAGAAGGTATAGCTGCAAGTAGCTCAACCAATAAACCTATAATTTCTCTTATGGTTTTTGGCAATATGTCTTCTGTTAGCAATATGGCTGTACCAACACCTAGGGGTAAGGCAATAACAATTGAAGCAAGAGATGTAACTACCGTTCCATAAATAGCGGTAAAGGCTCCATATTCGTCTATGACAGGATTCCACTCTGAAATCACAAGAAACTTCAATCCGTAACGTCCGATTGAGTCAAGTGCCCCTGTGAAAACAACAAAAAATATTGATATGAGCACGATGGCAACCATGGCGGCCATCATGCTGGCAAGTTGCTGAAGGCTCTTGTCTAGCAATCTTTCTGAAGAAGATCTATTCCGTTTAATAAATTTGTTTAAGTCACCATCAGACACTAAATGGATAGGCGAATACTTCTAAAAATAATCCGGTATTAGCCTTTTTTCATTATGAATATATTAATAATGTGGGCATCACTACACAAAATTTCTTGGGATTTTTTATCTGGGGCCGTTAGCGTAGGGGCTCAGTAAATGCGGCCATGGGGAGGATCATCGGCATTGATCTGGGTACTACGAACTCCGTAGCAGGAGTTCTAGAGGCTGGTAGGCCTGTAGTAATTGCTAACTCTGAAGGTAGTCGTACTACTCCTTCAGTAGTTGGCTATACAAAAGATAATGAGCTCTTAGTGGGTCAGTTAGCAAGAAGACAGTTGGTTTTGAGTCCTAGGAATACATTTTCCAACCTTAAACGTTTTGTTGGGAGAAATTGGGATGAGCTTGAAGAAAATAGTCTTTCAGTTCCTTATAACGTCCGCGCAAATGATCAAGGAAATATCAGAATCACTTGCCCTGTAAATGAAAGGGAATATGCACCAGAAGAGCTTGTAGCAAGTGTTATTAGAAAGCTTGTAGATGATGCTGAAGCATATTTAGGTGAACCTGTAGATGCTGCTGTAATAACTGTTCCAGCATATTTTAATGACTCGCAAAGACAAGCTACTAGGGATGCTGCAAGGTTGGCTGGCATTAATGTAGAACGAATCTTAAATGAACCAACAGCTGCTGCTCTTGCTTATGGATTTGATAAAAGTGCAGCAAAACGTGTTCTTGTATTTGATTTAGGAGGCGGGACTTTTGATGTTTCCCTTATGATGGTTGCTAACGGAGTTTTTGATGTAAAGGCTACATGTGGTGATACTCAATTAGGAGGGAATGATTTTGATCAGAGAATAGTTGATTGGTTATCTAATGCATTTATTAAACAGCACTCTATTGATCTAAGAAGAGATAGACAGGCATTGCAGCGACTTACTGAGGCAGCAGAAAAAGCAAAGCAGGAATTATCTGGTGTTCAAAATACTCCAATCTCTCTGCCATTTATAGCTACTGGTCCTGATGGCCCGCTCCATATAGAAACTAATATAGATAGACAAACTTTTGAAGGCCTTTGTGCTGATCTATTAGATCGTCTTTTGAATCCTGTTCAATCAGTACTTAATGATTCAGGTTGGAGCTCTGAAGATTTAGATGATGTTGTTTTGGTTGGTGGAAGTACAAGGATGCCAATGGTTAGACATTTAGTTAATACCCTTGTTCCAAACCCTCCTTGTCAATCAGTCAACCCAGATGAAGTAGTAGCTATTGGCGCAGCCATTCAAGCAGGAATTCTCACTGGTGAATTGCGAGATCTTTTATTAAATGATGTCACACCACTTTCACTTGGTTTGGAAACCGTTGGTGGACTTATGAAGGTTTTAATTCCTAGAAATACTCCAATTCCTGTTAGACAATCAGATGTATTTAGTACATCTATAGCGAATCAGTCCTCTGTAGAAATTCATATCTGGCAGGGTGAAAGACAACTTGCCGGAGATAACAAATCATTAGGCAGATTTAAACTTTCTGGTATACCACCTGCACCTAGAGGTGTACCACAGGTTCAGGTTGCTTTTGATATTGATGCAAATGGATTACTAGAAGTTAGTGCTACTGATAGAACAACTGGAAGAAAACAGTCAGTAAATATTCAGGGTGGATCAAATCTAAATGAAGATGAAATTAAAAAAATTCTCTCTGAAGCTGAAGTTAAATTAGTTGAAGATAAAAAGAAGCGTGCATCTATTGAGCGAAGGAACAGCGCACTAACACTTGTAGCACAAGCAGAAAGACGTTTAAGAGATGCAGCTTTGGAATTAGGACCATATGGGGCAGAACGTCAGCAACGTTCTGTGGAAATTTCGATAAGAGATGTAGAAGAATTGCTCGAGCAGAATGATTTACAAGAATTAGAGTTGGCCGTAGCCGCTTTACAAGAAGCCCTATTTGGATTAAATCGAAAACTTTCTGCAGAGAAGAGGACTGATACTAATCCATTACAGGGAATTAAAAATACATTTGGTTCATTAAAAGATGAGCTTTTTTCAGATGATTACTGGGATGATGACCCATGGAGTAACTCAAACCGCAGAGCTGACACACGAGGAAATCTGAATCGACAAGATATAGATCCATGGGATAATGACTTCTATAGATAACACTGATTACTGGTCATTGCTGGGTCTGTCTCCAGGCAGTAATCCAGACCAACTTAAACGTGCTTTTCGTCGGGAAGCACGCAAGTGGCATCCTGACTTAAATGGAAATGATCTGAATGCTGAAGAACGTTTTAAGTTAGTAAATGAAGCTTATGCAGTATTAAGTGACCCTTTAAAAAGAAAACTTTGGGAGGATTCATCTGGACTTTATCCAGAATTTAATGATCCTTATGCAAATGGTTTCCCTGATTTTAATGAATATTTGGAAGTGGTTTTAGGACTAAACACCAAAGATGAAAATGAGGACTTAAGTGATCCATTTGAAGAAGATAATCAACGTGATTGGCCAACAACTTCGAACCCTCCAACACCACCAGTCCAAGTTAATGAGGATCTTGAAACCTTGGTTGATTTAACTCCAGATGAAGCACTTAATGGTACGTCTGTTGAATTGGAGCTGCCTGAGGGAACTTTGGTTGAAATTCAAACACCTCCTTTTGCAGGAGATGGTTGGAGACTAAGACTTGCTGGAGTTGCTCAAGGAGGAAGAGATCACTTCATTCAGTTGCGTGTACAAACTGAAGATGGCTTGAGAATTGATGGGCTAAGAGTTTTATATAAGCTTGAATTGTTTCCACATGATGCTGTTTTGGGATGTGCTATTGATGTGCCTACTTTAGATGGGCCTGTTACTCTTCAAGTTCCTCCTAGATCATCAAGTGGAAGATTACTTAGATTAAGGGGAAGGGGTATGGAATTTGATGGACGAAGGGGGGATCACTTGGTCGAAATAGTGGTTGTTATTCCTATTGATATTGGAGATGCTGAGGATGCTTTGTATAGAAGGCTTCAGGAAATATCAATGGATAACAACTAAACATAATATGACTTACCTAAATACTATCTTATAAGAAACAGGAGATTTCAAACATGATTGTAAATGTGTTGCTTTATGAGGTTGGCAAGGATAGTGAGGGAATACATTCACTTGAGTTAAATGGTAAAACGATTGTTCTTATGTTTGAAGATAAAGATGATGCGGAAAGATATTGTGGTCTCCTCGAGGCACAGGATTTCCCTTGCCCCTCAGTAGTTAATATTGAAAAAGAAGAAATCGAGGCTTTCTGTGAACAAGCTGGCTATGAACCTAGATTAGTTGAGTGTGGATTTGTTCCTAAAACAAATGAAGATAAATTATCTTTGGTTCCACCTGAGAAGAATAGAGATATTAGTAATTGGCAGGAAGATAAGCAAATACAAATTGACAATCAAGGTTCAGATCTAGATTTAGAAAGTGCTCGTCAAAGATTAGAAGACCTTCTTTAATATGAATAATAAAAAACATCAGCCTTCACATCACAATAGAGGTCAGCTACTTACTGAAAAGGACAATACTCGAACTCAAAATCTTGATCTTTTTAGCACTGATGAATTAGTAAATATATTCTCTGAGGAAGATATACTGCCTCAACAGGCTGTATATCAGGCCAAACCAGAAATTGCAAAAGCGATTAAATCAATATATCCAAAACTTCAGAATGGAGGCAGGCTTTTCTATTTAGGTGCTGGCACATCAGGCAGATTGGGAGTCTTAGATGCATCAGAGTGCCCGCCGACTTTTTGTACACCTCCAGAGTTGGTTCAAGGTATTATTGCAGGAGGAGACCCTGCATTAAAAAAGAGCTCAGAAGGATTAGAAGATTTAGATTATTTAGCATTAGATGATTTAAAGGCAAGGTCTTTTTCTTCTAAGGATTGTTTAATAGGAATAACAGCTGGAGGAACTACTCCTTATGTACTCTCCTCTTTAAATTATGCAAGAGAAATCGGTGCATTATCTATAGCTATATCTAACGTCCCAATAGAACAAGCCAATATAATATGCGATATCAATATTAGACTTTTAACAGGTCCTGAATTGCTAACTGGTTCAACAAGATTGAAGGCAGGTACGGCTACAAAAATGACGCTTAATATGATCTCTACAATTGTTATGGTTAAATTAGGTAAAGTCTATGGTAATAAAATGGTAGATGTTGCGGTGACAAATAAGAAGCTACTTGATAGAGCAGTACGAATAATTGTTGCTATAACTGATATAGATTCTTATAGAGCTATTGAATTGTTAAATGAATCAAATGGATCTGTAAAAATTTCAATTCTTATGGCCTTAGCTAAGCTAGACTCTAAGGAGGCAAAAAAGATTTTAGATCATAGTGATCAGAATCTTCGGAAAGCTTTGGCACAATATAAATAATCAATTATCGATTCAATATTTAATTTAATATTTGATCTGTAATAAAAGTATTTTTTAATTGCTATGAGCCTTTTTAATCATTATTATTGGTTTTTACAATAAAATTGTGTCAAAAGTTTTGATGGATACAGAAGCAGGCTTGATTGAGCTTGAATTATTTGAGAAGGATGCTCCAAATACAGTTGCCAACTTTATCAAGTTAGTTAACGATGGTTTTTATGATGGATTGAAATTCCATAGGGTAATTGATGGTTTTATGGCGCAAGGCGGCTGCCCAAACAGTAGGGATGGTTCTAGTGGAATGGCTGGCACAGGCGGACCTGGATATACAATAAAATGTGAAATAAATGATAATAAGCATGTTTCAGGCTCCCTTTCTATGGCCCATGCAGGCAAGGATACTGGAGGAAGTCAGTTCTTTATTGTTCATGAACCACAACCACATTTAGATGGAGTTCATACAGTTTTTGGAATAACTAAAGATATGGAAACAGTACTTGCTATAAAAAGTGGAACCAAGATTAATAAAGTTACAATTAGTTGATTTAAATCTAAGACCAAATAATCATTTTCGGTAAATTAATATCTTTTTCTGTAGAAAGTGTGATGCTTTTGATGGATTGAAAATCGCTAATCTCCCTTGACTCGCTTCTTATATTCTGAGATGGGTGCATAACTTGTTGTGCTTTACTTGTCTTAAGTAAGCCAACTCTATTTGTCCCACTCCAACTTACTATTTCTCTCAAGAATCTTTCAAGATATATATCATCCAAATATTTTTGATCTTCTATACTTGTTCTATTTTCTTTAGAGACTCTCCAAATGAATTTAGGGCTTCCCCATAGGGCTAACAACCGTTGCGAATTTTCTTTTTCAAGAACTATTTTATGTTTGCTTGAAAATTCATGCACTCTCTTATTAAGGTTAG
This sequence comes from Prochlorococcus sp. AG-363-P15, assembly GCA_003278175.1. Classification (GTDB taxonomy): domain Bacteria; phylum Cyanobacteriota; class Cyanobacteriia; order PCC-6307; family Cyanobiaceae; genus AG-363-K07. The sequence continues at coordinate 33,310 of QCGF01000003.1, read as the reverse complement.
CTAGTTGATTATTAAATAATTTTCCATCCCAAAAGATAACATTGCAACTGTATAAATTACTTTCATCTTTTGATTCAAATAAATGGCCTAACTTTTCTCTCTTAATAGCTAAATAAGCAGCATTGTGATCTCCAGGACATATTACTAATGGAACTCGACTTTCAACCTTTAATCCGTAGCCTCCTAGCCCAGCAATTTTTCTTGGATTGTTTGTAAGTAATTTAAGTCTATGTATACCTAGATCAGTTAAAATTTGTGCACCTACACCGTAGTTTCTAAGATCAGCTGGGAAGCCTAACTTTTCGTTTGCTTCTACTGTATCTAATCCTCCTTCTTGGAGACTATAAGCTTTTAATTTATTAATTAGACCTATACCTCTTCCCTCTTGACGTAAATATACAACTACTCCTTCTCCTTCTTGCTCAATTCTGGCCAAAGCTGCTTCAAGTTGAGGTCGACAGTCACACCTTAAAGAGCCAAATGCATCACCAGTTAGGCACTCAGAGTGCATTCTCACTAGAACAGGCTCTTTTAACAAACCTGGCTCCCCTTTTACTAATGCAACGTGCTCTGATTTATCTAGTTCATTTTTATAACCTATTGCATTAAAGTTACCAAATAAACTTGGTAACTTGGCATTTGCTTGCCTATGAACAAACCTTTGGTTTTCTAATCTATAACGTATTAGATCAGCAATACTTATTAGCTTTAACCCCCAGGTTTTGGCATATTGGTGAAGTTGAGGCAGTCTTGCCATTGATCCATCAGAATTTTGTATTTCACAGATAACACCTGCAGGGGATAATCCTGAAAGCTCTGATAGATCAACAGCTGCTTCTGTATGTCCAGCTCGTTTTAAAACGCCACCTTTTTTAGCCCTTAGAGGAAATATATGGCCTGGGCGACGAAGATCTTCTGGACGGGTTTCTCTATTTAGTGCTAATTGAATCGTCTTAGCCCTATCCTCTGCTGATATGCCAGTCGTAACTCCAAATTCTGGCCCTCCATCAATACTTACAGTAAAAGCAGTTTGATTTGAATCAGTATTTCTATCTACCATAAGTGGGAGGTCTAGTTGATCTAGTCGACTGCCCTGCATTGCTAAACAAATAAGTCCTCGGGCTTCGGTAGCCATGAAATTAATCAATTCGGGGGATGCAAATTCAGCAGCACAAATAAGATCACCTTCGTTTTCACGACGTTCATCATCTACAACCACTACGCATTCTCCATTGCGGATAGCGGCTAGAGCATCTGTTATTTCGTCAAAATGGATTTCGATGGACTCTTTTGATTTCAACATCTAATGATTCTAAGGAGCAATGAGCTTTAAATGATTATCTACCCCGGTAAGATTTGTTGTAGAAGGTAGTAAAAATGGATAGCACAAGTCTTTCATCAATGGACTCTTCTGCAAAAGGCCTCTTGAATCGAGTTGCAATTATTGGTGCAACAGGTTACGGGGGACTGCAGTCAGTAAGGCTAATTACCGATCATCCTTTTTTCAATGTTACATATTTAGGAGGTAATTCCAGTTCCGGAAAACAATGGAATGATGCGATTCCATTCTTACCTTTAGAAAATAACCCCTTAATACATAAAATTGATATTGACGAGATTTCTCGTACATCTGACTATGTTGTCTTGAGTCTTCCAAATGGTATAGGAAGTCAAATAACACCTCAACTCCTTGAGAGAAATCTAAGGGTTGTCGATTTGTCTGCAGATTATCGTTATAGATCACTTGATGAATGGAAACAGACCTATATAAACGAGACGTCTTCCCTTCGCAATGATGATTATTTGTGTTCGGAAGCCATCTATGGTCTTTCTGAATGGAATTTTGAGAAAATTTCAAAAGCAAGGCTAGTTGCTTGTCCTGGTTGTTTCCCAACAGCTAGTTTATTGCCATTACTACCTTTTCTTAAACAAGGTCTAATCGAAACAGATGGATTAGTAATTGATGCTAAGACTGGAACATCTGGAGGAGGTAGATCTGCAAAAGAACATTTGCTTTTTGCTGAGAGTTCTGAAGGAATTACACCATATGGTGTAATTGGCCATAGACATACTTCCGAAATTGAATCTCAAGCTACAGAGGTTGCAGGACAAAAAATTCATTTGCAATTTACTCCTCATTTAGTACCAATGATAAGAGGAATACTTTCTACAATATATGCAAGATTAAGAGATCCTGGCTTGACTGCTGATGATTGCAAGACTGTATTAGAAACTGTGTATAGGGATAAATCAAATATTGTGGTTTTGCCAGTAGGTAAATATCCATCTACTAAATGGGTTAAGCAGACTAACAAGGCAATATTATCAGTTCAGGTTGATTCTCGAACTGGACGAATAGTACTCATTAGTGCTATAGATAACCTAATAAAAGGCCAAGCAGGGCAAGCCATTCAAAATTTGAATATAATGGCTGGCCTACCACAAGATCTAGGTCTACCTTTGCTGACTTACTATCCTTAATTCTATTTTAACCTTAACCTTTTTGCTGCAAGGTATACCCCAATTGGTAATATACGATGTTCTTGCTCTTGTATCCTAACCAGAAGACTAGAATTATTGTCATTATCTAGTACTGGCACAGCAGCTTGAATTAAAATAGGACCGGAATCAACCCTAGAATTAACTAGGTGTACAGAACATCCACTTATATATACTTTTGCCTTTAATGCTTGTTCTACAGCATTCATACCTTTAAAACTTGGGAGTAGAGAGGGATGTATATTTACAAGCCTGCCTTCATATGTATCAATAAATTTTGATGTAACTATACGCATCCAACCTGCCATAACTATTAATTCGACATTGTATTTAGATAAGGCTTTTATTATTTCTTCCTCATGATCCTCTCTAGTGTCAAAATCTTTATGATCTAATATTAGGTAGGGTATGCTTAATTGTTTGGCTCGATTTATGGCTTCACAATTAGCTTTGTTCACTATTAATATGCTAATATTAATATTAAGATCATAAGATCTGTAAGTATTTACAAGAGCTTCGAAATTCGTTCCTTTCCCAGAAGCCATTACACCAATTTCTAGTCTAGGAGTGAAAGCTTCCATGGTGTGCATATTTGGCGCAATTAAGTAGTTTTGATTGTTTGGATGTGAGGTTTCTTCGGGAAGGGAGCAACAATCAGTCAAGGAGAACAAGTGATATTCGCGTCTACTTATGATAGCTTAATTTTATGTAAGATAAAAATTATAATGAGTAATTTATACAATAATGAACGTCAACTTCGTCAGATTATGTGTATAATCATTTTTGAATTATAATCAAATAAAAACATGGAAAGTATTGTTAATATAGAAATGGATATAACTGATGTAAATTCTCAGGAGATTAAACTAAATTACAAATGGAAACCAACTTCAACAGCCCAATACTTTGCCTTGCCAATTTGGACGCCAGGATCTTATAAAGTTCGTGATCATTCCCAATACTTATATGATTTAAAACTAAAACAAAACAACAAAATAATTAATACTACTAGATTAGAAACCAGTAAATGGAGTTTTATTGTTGATTCTTTAGATGAAGTTGAATTAAGTTATAAAATTATTGCCAATCAATTAACAGTAAGAACATCATATTTAGATCCAGACTTTGCTAGTTTATGCTTGGCTTCTGTATTAATACTTCCAATCGATCACAGGTATTCAAAATTCTATTTTAGTATTAAAGTTCCTGAAAATTGGCTTATACATACACCTCTATCGAAAATTAAAGATTATTATCAAGCAAATGATTATGACACATTAATTGATTCCCCAATAATAGCTGGTGATCTAGAAATGTCTCCTTTAGTAGTAAATAAATGCAAGCATTCGTTAATTTGCATAGGAGAACCACCAAAAGGTTGGAATATGAATCTTTTGAACGACATTGAATCTATATGTAATGCCTCTTGTCAAATAATGGATGAAAAGCCACCTTCTGGTGATAAGTACATGTTTTTTATTCATATGTTGGAAAATGCTTATGGTGGATTAGAACATGATTATGCTTCAGTAATACAATATGATTGGAGACGATTAAACAAAAAATCTGGCTATAGAAAGTTTCTTCAATTAATTGGTCATGAGTATTTGCATCAATGGAATGTAAGACGATTGCGACCGGTTGAATATATTAAATATAATTATAATAAGGCTGTAATAAGTGATAGCTTATGGTTCTCAGAGGGTATCACAAGCTATTTTGACATTGCTCTTCCGTTGATATCTAAGATCAGTTTAGTACAGGAATTATATGACGATTTTTCTGATGAGTTATCTAAGGCATTGAATACACCTGGTAAATCATTTCATAATTTAGCTGATAGCTCTAGAGAAACGTGGGTTAAGTTATATAATTCCACACCATCGAGTGTAGATACTCAAATAAGTTATTATAGATTTGGAACAATACTTTCATTATGTTTAGATATTCAATTAAGAAAATTCAACTCATCGTTATCTAAAATATTACGTCAAATGTGGGCCTTATATGGAAAGAATAAGAAGGGCTTTTCACGTAAGGATATTTTGAATCTTATAATGGTTGTAAACGAGAAATTAGCTAATGATCTGAATTTATGGCTTGATATACCAGATAATTTGCCCATTTTTTCATCCCTTGAAATGATTGGCTTAGAACTCGAACAGTCAACAGAGAACAAAATTCAGTATGGATTTGATCTTTCTATAAAAAATAATATTATTTCCGTTATTAGAGTAGAAAAAAATTCTCCTGCATCTCAAGCAGGAATAGTTATAAATGATGAGATATTAGCTATTGATAAATACAAAATTAATGATTTAGAAGATCTTAAAAATTTGGCTAAGTCGAAAGAAGCGTGTCAGATAACGTTTTTCAGAAATGGCACCATGAGGACAACTACTTTAACCCCAGATATGAATAGAGAGAAAAAATGGCAACTAAAGATTAGTAATGAGTCAAATCATCAGGCAACAACTCTAAGGAGTAAATGGCTCGAATTTATTTAATTTAAATTTATAAACTCTAAATACTTAATCGTAATAAATAATTAAGTTTAATTTGCTTATGCAGATTTTTTAGATTCAAATCTTGATCTCTTGAAATATTAATTATGCATATCTCTCATTAATGACTATAATTATTAACAGTATATAAAAACTACATTCGCGTTGGAAAAATCCTAATATGAGCCTACCAAATTTCAGTGTCGACAATCCATCATTTCAATGGGATAGATTTTGCGAGCTGCTATGGTTTGATAAAGATTTGGGTTTCTGGCTTGATATTAGTAGAATGGATATATCTAGCAGCGATTTAGATGATTTAGAACCACGACTTAAAATAGCTTTCGAGAGAATGCAAGATATTGAATCTGGCAGTGTAGGCAATCCAGATGAAAACAGGCAAGTGGGACATTACTGGCTTAGAAACTCAAGTATTGCTCCTAATAAAGAAATCTCTGATAATATTGAAAGTGAAATTCAATCAATCAAATGTTTTGGTAATTATATCAATGAAGGTAAGATACGAACTCCTAAGAATGAAAAATATACGGATGTTTTTTGGATAGGTATAGGTGGCAGTAGTTTAGGACCTTTACTAATTGTAGAAGCTCTAAAGAATATTGGTGAAGGTTTAAATATTCACTTTTTAGATAATGTAGATCCAAACGGTATCAATGAAAAGCTACGCCAAATAGATAAATGTGTACATTCAACTTTATTTGTAGTAGTAAGTAAATCAGGAGGCACACCAGAACCAAAGATAGGAATGGACCAAGCTAGATATTTCCTAGAATCAAAAGGAGGTAGTTGGCCAAATCAATCTGTAGCAATTACAATGCCAGGAAGTGATCTTGATTTACAAGCTCGAAATGAACGATGGCTTAAGACATTCGATTTGCCAAGTTGGGTAGGAGGAAGAACTAGTATTACTAGTGCAGTTGGATTACTTCCAGCATCATTAATAGGAATTGATATTAATCAATTCCTATTAGGGGCCTCTCTAATGGATAAATTAACAAGAAATATTGATTATAAATCTAATCCCTCTGCTTTGTTAGCTATTGCATGGTTTAAATCCGGTAATGGTAAAGGGGTTAGAGACATGGTTATCCTTCCGTATAGAGATCGTTTAGAAGTATTTAGCCGTTATCTTCAACAATTAATTATGGAATCACTCGGAAAGAAATTAGATAGATCTGGTAACACTGTTAATCAAGGTATCTCAGTTTTTGGCAACAAAGGTTCAACTGATCAACACGCCTATGTTCAACAATTAAGAGATGGTATTGATAATTATTTTGCTACTTTCATTGAGATCTTAAAAGATACAACTTCAATTACATCACTAAATAATAGGAAACCGGGAGACTTCTTGTCTGGTTTTCTACAAGGAACAAGGCAAGCTCTTACAGAAGCAGGAAAACAAAGTGTTACTATTACTCTTAAAAAGTTTGATTCAATTAGCTTAGGGGCATTAATAGCTTTGTTCGAGAGAACTGTAAGTATATATGCCGAATTAATAAATATAAATGCATATAATCAGCCTGGAGTTGAAGCAGGAAAGAAAGCTGCATCTCAGATACTAAATCTAAAAGATCAGATTATCAATCTGCTTTCTGATGGGAGATTAAGAACAATTTCAGAAATAAATAATTTGACCTCCGGAGAGAATTCAGAATCTATATATTTTATACTGAGACATTTATTAGAAAATAATCCTGAATATCTTTATGAGGGTGAATGGTCATCACCCAAAAGTCTAAAATTTAGAAAAAGATAATTATAACTATGGTACTAAATTAATTAACTTACCTGGAACTACAATTATTCTCTTGGGTTTATTACCATCCAACCATTTTTTTGCTGCATCACTGGCTAGTGCTAATTTTTCGAGTTCTGTCTTGTTTAATTTATTTGAAACATTTATTTTACCTCTGACTTTACCTTTGATTTGTATTATCAAATCATAAGTATCTACTACTAATGCATTTTTGTCATAATTTGGCCATGATTGATGATGAACACTATCCAAACCACCTATTTCTTTCCAGAGTTCTTCTGCAATATGAGGAGCAAAGGGAGCTAACATTCTCACTATTACTGAAATTGACTCGTGAGCAATCGACTTGCTTATTAAAGTTCTATATTCTGTCATTGCGTTTGATAATTTCATTAATTCTGATATTGCTGTGTTGAACTGCAACGATTTTTCTAAGTCTTCTGTTATAGATTTAATGGCATTATGTAAATATCTTCTAAGGATCTTGTCCTCTTCTTTTATATTCTTATTTGAATTTACTAGATCTGATTTAATCTCGGATTGATCAATTAATCCATGCGAATCATTGTACGATTTAACTAATCTCCAAACTCTTTGTAAAAATCTATATTGACCTTCAACATCTGCATCATCCCATTCTAGATCTTTTTCTGGAGGCGCCTTAAATAATATAAACATCCTGGCTGTATCAGCTCCGTATCTATTTATAACAATGGATGGGTCGATTCCATTATGTTTTGACTTCGACATTTTTTCATAAATTATTTCCAGTTTATCGCCTGATGCTGGGTCTAATGGCACATCAGGATTATCGATTAGTGATGGATTGATATATGCACCTGTTTTTATATTCTTGTATGTAATACCTTGTACCATTCCTTGAGTGAGTAGTTTGTTAAAAGGTTCTACTACGTCGTGCAGCTCTCTTTTCTTTAGTGCTTTGGTAATGAATCTTGAGTAAAGAAGATGAAGTATTGCATGTTCTATACCTCCAACATATTGGTTTACAGGTAACCATTTATTTGCAGATTCCTTATTATATGGCTTCTCCTTATTTAATGGATCTGTAAATCGTAAGTAATACCATGAAGAGCACATAAATGTATCCATTGTGTCTGTTTCTCTTTTGGCTTTTTTTCCGCAATTGGGACAATTAACATTGATCCAATCACTAAAGGTAGACAAAGATGATTTGGTTCTTGTTTTGTCGTTAAATGATTTTGGAAGCTCTAAGGGCAAATTAGATTTTTTGACGGCAACTTTGCCGCAAGTTTCGCAATGTATAATTGGAATTGGACAACCCCAATACCTTTGTCTAGAAATTAACCAGTCTCTTAATCTATATTGTGTCTTTGTTCTTGCCCACGAATCTAAAATTCCACGATCACTTATGCTCTTCTTAGCTGCTATATTATTCAGTCCTGTATATTTATCTGAATTTATAAGAACTCCCTCTCCTTCCCAGCAGTTTTCATTATAAATATTGTCCTCGTTGGAATTTTTAATAACCTTTTTGATTGGTAATTTGTATTTTTCCGCAAAATCATAATCTCTCTTATCATGAGCAGGTACACCCATAACAGCTCCCGATCCATAATCACTAACGACATAATTTGCCGTCCAAACAGGTATCTTTTCATTGTTTATTGGATTTATTACTGTTAATCCAACAGACATGCCAATATGATCACTATTATTAAAGTCACGTTTTCCATTATTACTTAATTCTAATTTAGTTTTATATTCATCGATTTTTGACTTTATACTTTTATCCTTTATTATGTTTAATATTGGATGATCATGTGAAATTACAATATAAGTAGCACCAAATATAGTATCAGGCCTTGTAGTGTAAACTGAGATGACCTTATTACTACTTTCATCAACTGCAAAATCTATTTGTAAACCATCAGATTTGCCAATCCAATTTTCTTGCATTGTTTTAACTCTATCAGGCCATTCTTTAAGATTTTTAAGTCCTTCCAACAATTCATCAGCATATTCAGTAATTCGTAAAAACCATTGTTTTAATTCTCTTTTTTCAACTATTGCTCCAGATCTCCAGGATTTACCTTCGGAATCAACTTGTTCATTTGCTAAAACTGTTTCGTCAATAGGATCCCAATTAACTGTAGATTTTTTCTGATAAGCTAAACCTTCTTCAAATAATTCTAAAAATAGATATTGAGTCCACTTGTAGTAATCACTTTTACATGTCGTTTGTTCTCTTTCCCAATCAATAGATAGACCAAGTCTTTTTAGCTGTGTCTTCATTTGTGCAATATTTTTGCTAGTCCAATCAGCTGGATCGATTCCTCTGTCTATGGCTGCATTCTCAGCAGGCAAACCAAAAGCATCCCATCCCATTGGATGTAGGACAGCCTCTCCTTTCATTTTGTGCATTCTTGCTATTACGTCTGTAATGACGTAATTTCTAACGTGCCCCATATGCAATGTTCCTGATGGGTAAGGAAACATAGAAAGGGCATAAAAGCGTTTTTGATTTGATTCTGGTTCAGGTGTCCGATCTAGGCCGATTTTCGACCAGTGTTCTTGCCAATGCTTCTCTAGCTTTATTGGCTCATAACTATCAGAAGTATCTTCTGAACTGGCTTTTTTGGGTAGAGGCTCCTTCAAGGTAAATAATTCTTGTTTAAAGATGGTGCCATAAAAAGTGTACCTAGAGTCAATTAGTTTTCTTTCTAATACTAGAGTTAACCATTTCCTCCATAATCTACTTATGTTGATTAGATAATTGGAATCTCGTGGAATTCTTAGGAATGCTTGGATTTACTAAATATCATGGCCTTGGAAACGACTTCATAGTTATAGATGGTTTTGAACAAAACCTACCAGATTCTATTCTCTTAGGACATTCGTTATTGATTAGTAGAATTAGCCAACGTAATTTTGGAATAGGAGCGGATGGCATAATCCTCTCTCTTCCTCCAGAAGGGGATGGTGATGTAAGAATGAAAATTTATAATTCTGATGGAACAGAGGCGGAGATGTGTGGGAATGGAGTTCGCTGCCTAGTGAAATTTTTGTTTGATAATAATATTATACCGCAAGATAAAAAATTAAAAATTGAAACGCTTGCCGGGATAATAATCGCTAAGATTAACAAAGACAATTATGTCTCTGTAGACATGGGTTCGCCAATATTTAAGCCTGATAATATACCTACTACTTTACCTACTAACCAGTTAGGATTAGCTCAAGGAAATGTCAAACTAGAATCAAAAGATATTAGTATTATCGCTATTGGTATGGGTAATCCTCATATGATAGTTCTAGTTAATGATTTAATGAAGGTTCCTTTAGAAAGATGGGGTAGAATACTCGAAAATAATTCGAACTTTCCTTCTAAAACAAATGTTCATTTTGTAGAGGTAAAGTCACGAAAGGAATTAAAGGTATTAGTATGGGAGAGAGGATGTGGCCCAACACTTGCTTGTGGAACAGGAGCTTGTGCATGTGCTGTTGCAACAAATGCAATTGGCCTTACAGATAATGATGTTACTGTTATACTACCAGGAGGCAAATTAGGGATTCAATTTAATTCATTTGGTTCTAATATAATCATGACTGGACCAGCAGTAAGATCTTATCAAGGACAATTTGATCACTTAATATATATGTAGTAACCATGAGAAATCATATAAATCCAGAAAGTAATATATATTTAGATGGAAGTTCTACTACGCCTACTAGAATTGAGGTTATTGAAAGAATCTGTGAGGTAGAAAAATTGTTTTGGGGTAATCCCTCAAGTATTCATTACCATGGTTTAATGGCAGCTGAAAACCTAGAAAGGAGCAGGAGATCGATTAGCAAGGAATTAGGTACATTGGTGGAAGATGTTATTTTTACTTCAGGCTCTACTGAATCAAATCACCTAGGCATAATTGGCTCAACAAATAAATTAAAACCTGGAAGAATTATATTATCAAGTGTCGAACATCCATCAGTAAAGTCAGCAGCAAATAAATTAGTTCAACAAGGTTGGGAATTAGAACTATGTTCAGTAGATAAGTATGGTCTGGTTGATATGGATTTATTACTCTCCCTTTTACAACCACCTACTAAAATTGTTTCGATTATATGGGGACAAAGTGAGATTGGTACAATTCAACCAATCCATGAAATAGGAAAATTATGTCAAGATAGGGGAATTATTTTTCATACAGATGCCACTCAAATACTTAGTCAAGAGATATTTGATTGGAGTAAATTGCCTGTAGATCTATTAAGTCTGTCAGCTCACAAGTTTCAGGGACCCAAAGGAGTCGGTCTACTGCTTAAAAGGAGTACGATCGATGCAAACTTTAAATCTTTGCAGGGTGGTGGAGGCCAAGAGAATAGTTTTAGATCTGGAACTGAGCCAGTTTCTCTTATAGCTGGAATGGCATTAGCTATTCAATTATTAGATAAACCAATGTTAGGAAATGATAGCTCTAATATGTCTTCATACATGAATGTAAATAGTAAAACTAAAAAACTAAGAAATGCATTGAGAAATATTGAACATATAAAATTTACTGGACATCCTGATAGAAGGTTGGGCAATCATATTTCAATGCTTGTCGGAAGTACTAAGAACCTACCACTTTTAGGACGAAGTCTTGTTAGGGAATTATCAAATAATGGAATTTCAGCTAGTAGCGGAACAGCCTGTAATTCGCTTAAGGGAAGCGTGGGTGATACTCTGCAATCTATTATGGTAGAAAGAGAGTGGAGGCAGTCTGGACTTAGATTTTCATTGGGTCCTTGGATAACAGATAATGACATAGAGCTAATACCAAAAATCCTTACCGATACAATTGAATTACTATCATAATCTTGCTAAAATTTAAAATAAAGTCATGGATGTTTCTTTACCAGAAAAACTGTTAGATGCTGAGGAACAAATTCATCAAGCTTTAAACAGTCATTTAAATTCTTCTAGTGATAAAAGGATAACTATAGACATAAGATTTGAAGGCCTTAGACTTATGCCTGTTGTAATTAGGCTTTTTAAGAAACTATCCACTAAAGATATTACTTTAAAATTGTTATGGCCAGATGCAGGAGCGACTGCATTAGCCAGAAGAGATGCTCCGGAAATAAAAGATCATATTTTATCCTTTAAGGAAATTGTGAACAGTAAATTACTTACTGATGAGAGTATTGTGTTAATAGCTATTTCACCACAGCCTTATGATTATGAAGAATTTGAAAACCTCAGCAGCCAGTTTAATGGAAAAATAATAATGATAAATGGAAGGCTGGATGATGCAGCAGTCGGTATTGGAAGTGTTGCTAGAGATCGTAGAAAGACATTTATTAATAAATGGCAAAATGTCTATTGGCTAGAGCCTATTAAAGAAGGAGCATTAATTCATATTTATCCTTACGATTGGACACTTTTTAAGCTGTCAGAAGATGGATACATGTTGCATGATACATTTCAAGGAAAGCCAAATCCCGATTTGATATTTGAATCATTGCTTAATGACAAATAAAATGTTACTTGATAGGATAAGAGTTTATATTTTAACTAATAAGCTCTTATGTTTTGCTATAGCATTTGCATCAATATCTTTCTTATATTATAATAATAAACTTTTACATTTATTCAATGTAAAAAAGGACATCTCAACTATTCCTATTCATCCTAAATCTCGTAGTTGTTATAAACTACAAAATAGTATAGATAGTATTATTTCTCAATCAAAAAGTAATTGGACTATTTCTATATTAGATGAAAATAGAAATCTCATTTCGAGTGTTAATCCTTACAAGCCACTTATTCCAGCTTCAAATATTAAGTTAATTACTACTGCTTATGCATTACATAAACTAAATAGGAATTTCAAGTTAAAAACTAAGTTGATTTTGCGTGGAGATGGAATGTTAGAAATATGGGGCGAGGGTGATCCAGATTTAAGAAAATCAGATATAAAACAACTTTCAAAAGATATTTCAAATATATTCTCAGCAAAAGATCATAATAGTAACTCTATAAAGGTTCTTCTATATGAAGAACCCTCTGCAAATTGGTGGTCAGATACTTGGTCTATAGCAGATAGAAGGCAAAGTTATGGATCACCAATTACTAGACTAGCTATTCAAAGTAATGCTACAGAAAAATCAAATCAGTATCCTTTAGAAAGTTTTCAATCATACTTAAGTAGTCAGATAAGATCATTTGGTTTATCACCTTATATTATTAACAAGCCGTTTAAATCAAGGAAGATATATTTTTTAAATAGAAAAATAATAAATCAGATTGAATCTGCTCCATTTAATAGTCTGCTAAGTTTGGCAAATTCAGAATCACATAATTTTACTGCAGAAATTCTCTTGAGGCATGCTGCCAATAATTGGAACCCCAAAGTGGCCTCAAGGGAAGTTTATAAATGGTTGTTATCTAATAGAATTCCAGTTGATGAATTTGTACTTGTTGATGGTAGTGGCCTATCTAGAGAAAATAAAGCTACAAGTATTGGCATAGCTTCTTTGTTATGGTTTATGGATAATGAGAAGGGCGCAGATTTGTACAGATCTTCAATGTCTATTTTGGGTGTTAGGGGAACATTAAGGGGCTTTGAGGGAAATTCTGATATAGATGGGAACTTTCATGGTAAAACAGGAACCTTGACAGGAGTCAGGGCTATTTCAGGAATCTTAAATACTATAAATGGCAAAAGATATATTGGTATTGTTAGCAATAATGTTTACCAACCAGATATTTTAATCAAATCAATTTTAGAGGTGACTGCAAAATTTAGCCAATGTTCCTAATTGAATTTTTTAATTTATATGCTTGATTTCTTATTTTTCTAAATGGAACTGTTTTGGGGTTTTCAGTCATGACACTTTTTTGATTTCTAATTGAATTGATTGATTGAATTTTTGATAGCTCATTTCTACCAGCTAGAACTACCTGATTGATTTCTAGAAGTCGAGTTTCCAGTTCTTTTAGGGTCTGCTCTGCATATCTATTTGCACCATCTTGTATAAAAGCAGCTTCATTTCGACTTTGTATAATGAGTGAATCACATTGTTGCTGTGTTTGTTGACGATATGTAATTGCATCATTATGTATGGTCTCAACTTCCTTTTGTGACTCTGCTTTTAATTTCGATGCTTCTCTATGATAATGCTCTAGTTGTTCTATCGCCTTTTGATTATTATCATCAAAACGTCGCTTAAGCTCTTTGTTCAATTCTAGACTTTCTAATTCTAGTTCTTTTTTACGATTAATAAATTCTTCTTCCAACTTTTGCCTTCTAATCAGATAACTTTTTTCTAGGTTAGATATTTTTTGCTTTGTTTCAGCTTCTATCAATGATGCTTTATTACGAGATTCCTTGAGGAGTGCTTCACATTTCTGTTTTGAACGGTTTTGTAATTCCGCTATTTGTCTTTCTGCTTCTCTTCTTACCCCTACTGAGTCAACAAGCTTATTACGCTCTTCTTTTGCTTTTGAAATTATTTCTTCAGCATGACTTTTGGATTTATTAATAAAATAATCACCTTTTTTAATTATCTCAGTTGCTTGCACTAATGCCTTAGGCATTGATTCCCTTATTTCATCAAGGAGTTCAATTGCCTCTTGTTCGTTAACAAGACGATTTCCGCTGAATGGGATTCTGCTTCCATCAAGAAATATTTCTTCTAGCTGATCTAGCTGATCAAGGGTCGATAGACGATCCTCTGACATGGTCAAAATCATAATTAAATCTAATTAAATAACCTTCTAAGGTCTTTTGCCACTCCTTCAGGCACCATATGTTTAGTTTCTCCTCCAAAACGAGCCACTTCTTTCACAAGTGAGCTGCTTAAAAAGCTGTGGTGTGCTTCGGTTACAAGGAATACTGTCTCGTATAAAGAATTTAGAGATCTATTGGTATGAGCAATCTGCAATTCGTATTCAAAATCACTCATCGCTCGTAGACCACGAAGTATAAGGTCAGCATTGTGCTGCTTTGCACAATTAACGGTTAGTCCTTCAAAACTAATCACCTCTACTTTTTTTAGATGATTTGTCGCATTTTTAATTTGCTCCAACCTTGTATCGATATTGAAGGTGGCTGTTTTCCCAGGGTTTTTAAGAACAGCTACTAGGACATGACCAAATAGTGCGCAGCCCCTTTCTATAAGGTCTAAATGACCAAATGTAAGCGGATCAAAACTTCCTGGGTATAGAGCCTTCATGTTTATCAAATATTTCCCAAAATTGAATCTAGGACGTAGTTGCTTAGAGTTGAAGGAATAAATCAGAAGTTATGACTCTCGACCTTGACGCAAAAAAGGTTTTACTCCGTAAGATCCCTCATGGACTATTTATTTGTGGTGTTCGCGAGGGTGATGACGTAAATGGTTTTACGGCCAGTTGGGTTACCCAAGGCTCATTTGAGCCTCCTTTAGTAGTAATGGCTGTAAAGGCAGATGGTAGTTCTCATGGGATTATTCAAAGAACTAAGAAATTTTCTCTAAATGTCTTAAAGAGTGATCAGAAAGAACTAGCTGCTATTTTCTTTAAACCACAAAAGGCTCTAGGAGGAAGATTTGAAACAGCACCTTTTAAATACGGCATACTTGGTCTTCCAATATTAGAAGAATCTATTGGAGGCGTTGAATGCGAACTTATTGGTCAAGTAAATCATGGAGATCATTCGGTATTTGTTGGTGAAGTAAAGTCTGCTTGTTTACATGAAGATGTTGAAGCATTGAATTTAAATTCAACAGGCTGGTCTTATGGAGGGTAACAAAGACATTTAAGTTGATTGAAACAGAATCTATTATTAATCAGCCTAAACGTCTTAAAGAAAGGCTAAGTCAGATTCCTCAAGAACCTGGTTGTTATCTAATGATTGATAATAATCATAGAGTTTTATATATTGGTAAGTCAAAAAATATTAAGAACCGAGTAACTAGTTATTTTAGAGGAAACTCTAATTTAAGTCCACGTATAAATTTGATGGTTAGACAAATTAATGAAATTGAATTCATTGTTACTGATAACGAAACTGAAGCTTTAACACTAGAATCTAATTTAATCAAACAAAAACAACCATATTTCAATGTTCTATTAAAGGATGATAAGAAATATCCATATCTGTGTATAACTTGGAGTGAAGAATATCCAAGAATGTTTATTACTAGAAGACGACGAGCAAGGAAAGAGAAGGACAGGTATTACGGCCCATTTGTAGATGTTGGATTACTTAGAAAGACTCTTTTTCTAGTTAAGAGAGTATTCCCATTACGTCAAAGGCCAAAACCATTATTTAAGGATAGAACATGCTTAAACTATTCTATCGGTAGATGTCCAGGAGTTTGTCAAGAAAAGATTACTTCATTTGAATATCACAAAACCATAAAAAGGGTATCAATGATATTCCAGGGTCGAACTGATGACTTATCTGATTTGCTTAAAGAACAAATGGTGAAATATGCAGATCAACAACAATATGAATTGGCAGCTTCAGTAAGAGATCAAATCAAAGGCCTAAATCAGTTGCAAGAAGAGCAAAAAATGACTTTACCAGACTCATCTATTTCTCGTGATGTTGTAGCTATGGCAAGAGATGAAAAATTAGCGTCTATTCAGATATTTCAAATGAGAAGTGGAAAACTCGTAGGAAGGCTAGGTTATATTGCTGATGCAAATAAATTTAGCGATTCCCTAATTTTAAAGAGAATTATAGAAGAGCATTATAGCTTAGTAGAACCTGTAGAGATACCTAATCAAATATTATTGCAATATGAAATAGATAATCAAAATATAATAGAGAATTGGTTAAGTGATAATAAGGGAAGAAAGGTTAGACTTCTCTGCCCTAAAATAAGAGATAAGGCCGATTTTATAACACTAGTTAAGCGTAATGCAAGTTATGAACTTGATCGAATAAGAGATGGAAGTGAGAAGGTTAAGGTTGAACTAGAAGACTTAGCTTCATTCTTGGAATTAGAATTTTACCCAAGAAGAATTGAAGGATATGATATAAGTCACATCCAAGGCAGTGATGCTGTCGCATCACAGGTTGTTTTTATCGATGGTGTTCCAGCAAGACAACATTATCGTAAATATAAAATCAAAAATAAATCTATAAGAGTTGGACATAGTGATGATTTTTTATCTTTAGCAGAAGTTATAGAAAGAAGATTTATGAAATGGTCAAGGTTTAAACAACAAGGCGGCGATATTTATACTGCTATCAATAACTATTCAAAGGAAATGGACCAGCTTGCTTTAAACGATTGGCCAGATTTGATAATGATAGATGGTGGAAAGGGGCAATTATCAGCGGTCAAAGATGTACTAATTAGATTAGATTTAGATAGAGACGTCATGGCTTGTTCATTGGCTAAGAGAAATGAAGATGTTTTTATAATTGGTCAAAGAGATAAATTGAAAACAGAATTCGATCAACCAGGACTGTTGCTTCTGAGGAGATTAAGAGATGAAGCCCATCGTTTTGCTTTAAGTTTTCATAGACAACAAAGAGGATCAAAAATGACTAGATCTTGCTTAAGCGAGATACCAGGTATGGGACCAAAAAGGATAAAAGAACTATTAAATACCTTTCACTCAGTTGAGGCAATACAATTAGCTTCTGTAGATCAACTTGCTAATACTCCAGGTCTTGGAAAAGATATAGCTTTTCAGGTTTGGAATTATTTTCACAATAAAGATAATTCGATATCCTAAGAATCAGTTAATAGTTTTCAATTTGGAATTTGTTTGTACTATTATTTATAGGCACATATCCAAACATTGGTTGTGCTTAGAATACTATTTGTATTCTTTCACTTAAACTCATTTCATCATCGAAGTATGACTTTGCCTGCTGAGGCTTATCTTTGGTTCAAAACACTCCATATAATTGGTGTAGTTGTTTGGTTTGCTGGCCTTTTTTATTTGGTTAGGTTATTTATTTATCATATAGAAGCAGAAGAATTAGATACAGATATTAGTCTTGCTTTCAAGGATCAGTATGTCCTTATGGAAAAGCGTTTAGCCAATATTATTACAACACCAGGTATGGTGATAGCTGTTTCTATGGCAATTGGTTTGCTGGCGACTCAACCAAGTTGGTTGTCCCAGCAATGGATGCAAGCGAAGCTTGTCTTTGTTCTAGGACTACTTATATATCATTTCTTTTGTTATAGGTTAATGGCTCAACTTGAAAAAGGTGAATGTAAATGGTCTGGTAGACAGTTAAGAGCTTTAAATGAACTTCCAACTCTTTTACTTGTAATAATAGTTATGTTAGTCGTATTTAAAAATCAGTTCCCAACAGGTGCGGCTACGTGGTTAATTGTTGGGTTAGTCATTTTCATGGCAGCATCTATTCAATTCTATGCTAGGTGGAGAAGACTCAGGATGGAGAATATAAATGCTTTGAACGAAAAATGAGTAATATCAAAACCTTAATTAAAGTCTTGAAAAGTGTAGGCCCTGAGAGTTGCCCTAAAGATATAAATTTACATTGTCATACTACTTGTAGTGATGGCAGCTTGTCTCCATTAGAGTTAATCAAACAGGCAAGAGATCATCAAGTTAAACATATAGCGGTTACAGATCATCATTCGATTTCTTCATATTCAATAATGTATGATTGGCTTTCTGAAAATTCAACATCATCATGCGAATATCCTAATCTCTGGACAGGAATAGAAATCAGTTGTATTTTGAGCAAATGTCTTGTTCATGTAATTGGATTAGGATTTGATTTATATCATGAATCTATTAATCCATATATTCATGGCCAGGCACCTATAGGAATTAAATTGCAGGCATCATATGTCGTCAAATCAATACATGCTGCAGGTGGTATTGCACTACTTGCTCATCCTGCAAGATATCGAGTTTCTTTTGACAAACTAATCCATGAAGCTTCTTCTATTGGTTTTGATGGCGCGGAAGCCTGGTATGATTATGAATATTCATCTCCTTGGAAACCAACTAAGTTAATTTGTGAATCTATAGACTCTCAACTTAAGAAACTAAATATGTTAAGTAGTTGCGGTACTGATACACATGGAATGTCTCTATTATCTAGATAAATAATTACTCTCTATTCTCATATTTACCTTGTTCAATATCATTATCTGCAAGATTGACAAGACTTTTTATGTAATCAATTTCCTGTGCAGTTGCTTCCTTCCAGAGCTCTCTATTGATTGCTTCAAGTAACCTCTCAGAAATGTCTCTAAGTACCCAGGGATTATATTCTCTCAAAAAATTCAAAGTATCTTGATCTTTAAGCCAAGTTTCACAAATTTTGGAATAAGACCAATCTTGTACTTCACCCGTTGTGGCATCATAAGCGAACATATAATCAAGACTAGCACTCATTTCGAATGCTCCCTTATATCCATGACTCTTCATTCCATTTATCCATCTAGGATTTAATATTCTGCTTCTAATAACTTTATCAATTTCTTTTGAAAGGTTATTTATTCTTGGCCTGTCTAGTCTGGAATTATCACCAATTAGCATGGTTGGTAATTTGCCAGATTTATATTCTACGGCTGCAGATAGCCCACCATGAAATTGATAATAATCGTCTGAATCAAGAATGTCGTGCTCTTTATTATCTTGATTGTGAAGAACTACCTGTATATCTTTTAAATTATGCTCTAAGCCCTCCCTATCTTTAATTGCAGAATCTGCAGCTTCATATCTCCATTGACTCCAAGAGATATATGCTTCGGCTAAGTCAGACTTTTTATCCCATGTTCCATTGTCTATATATGCTTGCAGTCCAGCTCCATAAGCTCCTGGTGCTGAACCATATATACGGCCTATATTGATTCTTTTCCTTCGCTCTGCTGCTAAGGGATTCATTTCTTTTGGTTCATCTAAGGATGCAATCAATCTTTGAGCCTCATTTACATAGTCAATTAGGTGAGGAAAGGCATCTCTAAACAAACCTGATATCCTTAAAAACACATCTACTCGGGGCCTCTCTAATAAATTCAGAGGAATTACTTCTAAATCAATTATTCTTCTTGTAGGTCCATCCCATACTGGCCTTACACCAATCAAATACAATAATTGGCATATTTCTTCTCCTCCATTTCGCATTGTCGCAGTACCCCAAACCGATATTGCAATTTTCTTTAAGTGCTCACCATTTTCCATAATGTGTAATTTAAGAATATTATTAGCGCTTCTTTTTCCGAGCTCCCATGACGCTTCAGTAGGCAAACCTCGCAAATCTACGCTATAGAAATTTCTACCTGTTGGTAATACCTCAGGTCTTCCTCTTGTCGGGGCCCCTGAGGGACCACTTGTGACTCTTTTCCCATTTAAGCTCTTAATGAAGTTCTTTTTTTCTTCGTTGCTACTATTTATTAGGCGAGGCCATAAATCATTAACAATATAATCACATAAAGGATATGACTTGCTTTTTATGTTATTAATAATTACATCATTAACAATTAAGTTTTGAGAGTCTGATCGTCTAAAATTGGCATGATTGGATAGTATATAGTTTATAGTTAGTAATGCTTGATTGTCAAGCCATTCTACTGCATCTCCATTAATGTGAAACTTCTTCTCTGAATTAACACTTAAGATATCTAAATCATTTTTGTTAATCTTATTTCCTATATCATCTTTCCATGGATCTAAAGTTAAATTTAATTCATTAGCTATCCATTGCGTAATTCCTATTCTATTAGAAGTAGGAGTTTTTAATATGAGTAACATTAGTTCTATCAGTTTTTCATCTTCTTGTTTTTTTCCAAATATATGGAGACCAGTTCTAATTTGAGATTCCTTTATCTCACATATATATGCTTCCACTTCACTAAATAGACTAAATAGCTTATCGCTGTTTAGTCTATCTGTTTCGTTATATTTACTTAAATGTGGCCAACAATTGGTTTTAAGATGTTCAATTAGTTTATTTTCTAGTATTTTACTTCTATCACTTGATAAGGAAATTGAATCGAAATACTCCTCTAAAATTCCCTCTAATTCTACTAAATTTCCATATAAACCTGATAAACCTAGAGGGGGTGTCATGTGGTCAATTATTACTGCTTGAGATCTTCTCTTGGCCTGTGAACCTTCTCCTGGATCATTTACAATAAAAGGATAGATATGAGGAAGGTGACCTATCGCAATATCTGGATAACAGGCTTTACTTATTCCAACTCCCTTGCCAGGAAGCCATTCTAAGCTCCCATGCTTACCAAGATGAATTATTAGATCGGTTTTATGGATCTCTTTTATCCATAAATATTGAGCTAGATATCGGTGAGGAGGAACAAGATCAGGTGAATGTAGATCATCAACACTATTTGGATCATAGCCTCTACTAGGTTGGATTAATAGACACAAATTTCCAAATCTTATTCCGTGAATTGCGAAGCCTTGTTTGTCAAGATCTTCTGCTTCTTCAGGTCTGCCCCACCTATCTATGATTGCTGTGCGTGATTTTTCTGGAATAGATAACCACCATTTTTTATATGTTTTGATAGATAAATATTCTAATGGCTCTTTATTGTGACTTTCAAAACTATTTGTTCTTTGGCTTAGTATCTGCTTCATTAAATCAAATGAATTTTTTGGAATATTTTTATCTCCAAGGTCTATCCCTATCTCTTTTAGCCAACTAAGTATCTCAACTGCACTTGCTGGTGTGTCTAGGCCTACGCCATTGGCTAACCTTCCATTTTTTACTGGGTAATTTGCTAATACTAAACATACCTTTTTATCTTTTTGATTTAACTCTTGAAGCCTTATCCAACTTTTTACATGTTTTGAGAGCCATTTAATATTATCAACATCAGGCTCTAATTTATGAATAGCTGTTGATAAATACTCGTGACACTTAGTAATAGTCTTAAAAGCACATGGTCTGGTTATTATCCTTCCATCAATTTCTGGTAGTGCAATTTGCATACTCAAATCTATCGGTGAGAGACCAGTAGAGCTTTCTAGCCAGACTTTTCTTTGACTAGAACTTGTAAGAATTTGAAAAACAGGAACATCAATTTTATCCCACAAAGATTCATCAGTATTGTTATTATTGCTATCAATTATAGAAAAAGATGTACTAGTGATAATTGCTTTTACATTTTCTTTTTTAAATAGTTTTTCTATTTTTGTGTTTATATTCTTATTTTTAAGTGTAGAGACCCATAGTATTCTTGGTATAATTCCTTGAGCTCTTAGTTCTCTATTAATACAAATCGCCAAACTTACGTCACCTGATTCATATAGCGCCTTATATAATATTACTCCTACTTTTGTTCCAGCATCATTTTCCCAATTCCATATAAGTGGGTCTTCATTCCTATGTACTTTTATTTCTTGCTTGCTAAAATTATAGTTATTTAGAATTTTATCTAGAAGAACAATAAAAGTTGAAATATTCTTTACTCCACCTGTATTCATAAGCTCTGATAGTATTTCAGATTTTTTATATCCTATACTCCCAATTTCATGTAATTCAAAAGCTGTATCTTCCGTTCCTGATAAAACTATTAAATCTCTTCCCAAAACTTCTTTTTGCCATATCTGAGTTTTTTCAAAGCCATAGGCCCAATGACTCTTGCTTCCAATCATTCGGACGACAATTAGTTTTGCTGTTGTAGCAGTTGTTGAAAGGTAATGATCTATTTGTGCCGGGTGTTGCAATACTGATATTGGTAAAGCACGAATTTTGTTTTTCCAACCTTTATGAACTGGCAAGTCCAATGTTGAAGCTAAAGTCGTAATGTCAGTAGTTGCGCTAGATAGGAAAAGTACTGGAGCTGGTGGCTGCTCCACTAGAGTTATATCATCTATCGAATCATCCCCAGGGAGAGTTGCTAAACGATGCATTCATACATTCTCCAGCTTTTGCTTTATATAAAGGAGTAGATAGTGAGAAGATGATTGAGTAACACGGGTTCAGAGATGCATCAGTTCTTGCCCTATGCATGGTTTAGGGGTGAATGCGTGCCGTTTGAGCAAGCCAAAGTCTCGATCGCTACACATGCTCTTCATTACGGAACAGGGGCATTTGGAGGCATGCGTGCCATTCCTGATCCTAGCGACAGTGAGAATATTTTGCTATTCAGGGCTGATCGACATGCAAAGCGCTTAAGCCAAAGCGCAAAATTGCTTCTCACTGAACTAAATGAGGACATGATTATAGAAGCTTTAAACCATATGATTAAGGCCAATAAACCTAAATGTCCTATTTATCTAAGACCATTTGTTTATACAAGTGATCTTGGTATTGCTCCTAGGCTACATAATATAGAGACAGATTTTCTTATATATGGAATAGAATTAGGTGATTACCTTTCTCCAGATGGTGTTAGTTGTAGATTTAGTAGCTGGTCTAGACAAGAAGATCGTTCTCTTCCACTGAGAGGAAAGATTAGTGGAGCATATATTACTAGTTCCCTCGCCAAGACAGAAGCTGTTTTGAGTGGTTACGATGAGGCTCTGTTATTAAATACTAGAGGAAAAGTTAGCGAAGCAAGTGGTATGAATATCTTTATAGTCAGAGATGGTCAACTAATTACGCCTGGAGTAGATCAAGATATTTTAGAGGGTATTACAAGGGCTAGTGTTATTGAAATAGCAACTAGTAATGGTATTAAAGTCGTTGAAAGAGCTGTAGATAAAACAGAGTTATTAATAGCTGATGAAGTCTTTCTAACTGGAACGGCTGCTAAAATAACCCCCATTAGAAAAATTGAATCTACTGTTCTGTCTAATTACCGACCAATAATGAATAGTTTAAGAAAGGAATTAGTTGAGATTACAGAAGGAAGAAGTGATAAATATAGTAAATGGATTACAAGAATAAAAGTTTAGAATTTATCTAATTATTAAAACTTTTTGTCATGGAACAAACTAACAAGACTATCCTAAAAAACAAAAAATCAATTGCCAAACTAAATGATAGTAGCTTTCTTGAAAGATTATATTCAAAAAACAAACCAATTTTGGTATTTGATGGTGCTACAGGTACATCTCTTCAAAATTTAAATTTGCATGCTGATGATTTTGGAGGATCATTATACGAGGGTTGTAACGAATATTTGGTTGTAACCTCACCCGAATCAGTTATTAATGTTCATAATCAATTCTTAGAGGCTGGGGCTGATGTTATAGAAACGAATACTTTTGGTTCTAGCTCTATTGTTTTAACTGAATATGGATTGCAAGACAAAGCATATGAATTGAACTTAAAGGCTGCAGAAATAGCAAGAAATGCAGCAGATTCATATAGCAATAAAGGTAAAAAAAGGTTTGTAGCAGGTTCAATGGGACCAACAACAAAGTTGCCAACTCTTGGACATATTAGTTATGATGAAATGTCTTCATCATACAAAGAACAAGCGGAAGGATTATTAAACGGAAAAGTTGATTTATTGCTTATAGAAACTTGCCAAGATGTACTGCAAATAAAGGCTGCCCTAGAAGGAATTAATTGTGCATTTAAGACAACTTCTATAAAAGTTCCAATAATGGTTTCAGTCACAATGGAAACAACTGGTACAATGCTTTTGGGTTCAGATATAGCATCTGTAGTAACGATACTAGAACCTTTTAATATAGATATTTTGGGTCTTAACTGTGCTACAGGTCCAGAACAAATGAAGGATCATATTAAATATCTATCTCAAAATTCAAGATTTAATATTAGTTGTATTCCAAATGCAGGACTTCCAGAAAATATTGGAGGAGTAGCACATTATAGATTAACGCCATTAGAACTAAAAATGCAATTAATGCATTTTGTGCAAGACCTAGGAGTAAGAATTATTGGTGGTTGTTGTGGAACAACTCCAGAGCATATAAAGCAATTAGTTGACTTGACAAATTCTATTGAAAATAGTAATCAGTTTAGAAATCCTAAGGAAATTAAAACTAATCCCTCTGCATCTTCTTTGTATTCTTCTACCACATATAAGCAAGATAATTCATTTTTGATAATCGGTGAACGTTTAAATGCAAGTGGGTCAAAAAAGGTTAGAGAATTACTTAATAATGATGATTGGGATGGACTTGTCGCCATAGCTCGGAGTCAAGTTAAAGAGAATGCTCATATTTTGGATGTAAATGTAGATTATGTAGGTAGAGATGGTGTTAAAGATATGGAGTCAGTTGTATCCAGGTTAGTTACTAGTGTAAATCTTCCTTTAATGTTAGATTCTACTGAATACACAAAGATGGAAAGTGGTTTAAAAGTTGCTGGTGGAAAATGCCTTTTAAATTCAACAAATTATGAAGATGGTAATGAAAGATTTTATAAGGTTTTAACCTTGGCTAAAAAATTTGGAGCGGGAATTGTTATCGGTACAATTGATGAAGAAGGGATGGCAAGAACAGCAGAAAAAAAATTATCCATAGCTCGCAGAGCATATTCTGATTGTATTAACTTTGGAATTTCACCTAAGGAATTATTTTATGATCCTTTGGCATTACCTATTTCAACAGGTATTGAAGAAGACAGAAAGAATGCCTCAGAAACAATTAATGCTATTAGAATGATCACTAATGAATTAACTGATGTACATATAGTATTAGGTATTTCAAACATTAGTTTTGGTTTGTCACCAGCAGCTCGAATAACTTTAAACTCTGTATTCTTGAATGAATGTTGTAATGTCGGATTAGACTCTGCCATTGTATCTCCCTCTAAAATTCTTCCTTTATCAAAAATCAAGGAAGAACATCAGAAAATATGCAATGACTTAATATCAGACAATAGAAAATTTGAAAATGATATATGTGTATATGATCCACTTTCTGAATTAACTAAACTCTTTGATGGAATATCTGCAAAGGAAGCAAGAAGTTCTTCAAAAGACTTAAGTAGCCTGGAAATAGAGGAACGATTAAAGGTACATATTATTGATGGTGAGAAAATAGGTCTAGATCAAACCTTAGAAACAGCATTGAAGAAATACCAACCTCTAGAAATTATTAATAAGTATTTATTAGAAGGAATGAAAGTTGTTGGTGAACTTTTTGGCTCTGGCCAAATGCAATTGCCTTTTGTTTTGCAATCAGCAGAAACAATGAAAGCAGCTGTATCATATTTAGAACCATTTATGGAAACACAAGATGGTAAAAGAAAATTAAAAGGTAAATTTATAATTGCAACCGTAAAAGGCGATGTTCATGACATAGGAAAAAATCTTGTTGACATAATACTAACCAATAATGGTTATGAAGTAATTAACTTAGGTATTAAACAAGATGTTAATGCAATTATATCAGCGCAAGAAAATTACAAGGCTGATTGTATTGCAATGAGTGGACTATTAGTCAAATCTACTGCCTTTATGAAGGACAATTTGGAGGCATTCAATAATGCCGGTATTAACATTCCTATAATATTAGGTGGAGCTGCCTTAACACCAAGGTTTGTAAATATTGATTGTAGTAGTGTTTATAACGGCAAAGTCATTTATGGAAAAGATGCTTTTACAGACTTACGCTTTATGGAAGCATACACTGAAGCATTAGCTAATAAAAGATGGGATAATATTCAAGGATTTCTCGATGGTACACCTGAAGGTATAAATCTTGGTGGAGACCTCCGAGATAAAGATCCTAATATTCAAATTAATAAAGAAAAAACTACTAATTTACCAATAAAAGAATTTGTTTCATCTACAAAGAGATCTTTAAAAGTTACAGAGGAAGAAAAAATAAATGTGCCATTCTTAGGCTCTCGAATTATCCAATCACAAGATATCGATTTAGATAACCTTTTATTTTATTTAGATAAAAACGCACTATATTCTGGCCAATGGCAATTTCGCAGAAATAAGAACCAGACTAGAGAAGATTACCTTAAATTTCTAGAAATTAAAGCAAAACCTATCTTAGAAAAATGGATTAATCGTATTAAATCTGATTCGTTACTACAACCATCAGCTGTTTATGGTTATTTCCCATGCCATCGCGATGGCAATTCTGTAAGGGTATTTAATCCTAATAATAATGAATTATTAGGTATATTTAATTTTCCCAGGCAGAAAAGTGGAAACAGATATTGTATTTCTGACTTTTATAACGATTCTCCGGAATCTACTCCAACAGATGTAATCCCTATGCAGGCTGTTACCATGGGTAGTAATGCTAGCAGGTTTTCTCAGCAATTATTTGATTCTGATTCCTATTCTGATTATTTATATTTTCACGGCTTATCAGTCCAGCTAGCTGAAGCATTGGCAGAATTAGTTCATTCCAAGATCAGAATTGAATGTGGTTTTGGGCATTTAGAACCAAAGAGTATCTCAGATATACTGGCTCAGAGATATCAAGGTTGTCGTTATTCTTTTGGTTATCCTGCTTGTCCAAATGTATCTGATTCTAAAAAACAATTATTATGGCTAGATACTAAAAGAATAGGATTATCAATGGATGAAAGTGATCAATTAAATCCTGAACAAAGCACTACAGCTTTGATAGCATTGCATTCAAAAGCTAGATACTTCAGCGCCTAAAATTTAATAAATATGCTTATCATTCTATATAAATATTTTAGACTATAATCTACTTAAAGAAATCGTATAAGAAGATTTCATTTAGTAGAAAATTTCAAATGTAAAAAGGTTAGTCTTTACAAAGCTCTTCCATGGTATCTATAACATTTTGCTGAAATTCATCCAAAGAATCAGAGTCGCTTAAATCGACTCCTTCTCCGGCAGCATTTTGAGTTAGTTCCTGGAAATGGAAAGCTCCCTCTCCATTAGCAAGAAACTCAATTGCTGATGTTTCCCCACTCTCGCGAAAGGCATCGCACAAAGCGAGGAAGGCTGCGTCGTCAGTGAACTCCCAATCCATTGAGGAGATATTTCTCATTGACGTTTAACCCCTTCCCCCCTGCCTCCGTCAACCTTTATACGCAACAATGTGGCACTAATTAGTAACTTGATACCTCATGCAACAGGCTTTATTTTGCCGAGATCGCTTAGCATTACTACGTTTTCTAATACGTTGACCGATTACACAAAAGTGTCGAATTGAAAACTGTTTTTAACTTGTTGGACAAATTTTTCGATCACTAAGACTGTCCAAGAACTCCTTGTTCTCATCGTTAGCTTCCAGTATCGGTTAAAGAACCCAAAACATCAGAAACTATCTAAGGAAAAGCGATTTTTCATCTCAGCTCGATTTTTGAACCTTTGCCAAGTAATGATTGCTCATTACTTGGATAGGATTAGAAGCAGCAGATCGACTAGAAGGCGTTTCGAGGCTCTAGAGCTGTTCGGAAGTTCTCCTTATGGGTCTTTTGCCGTAAAACCCCTATCCCATTGATAGAAAAGGATTGAACGCGATCTCAGGTACTTTTTCCCGAACTTTAGAGATTTTTTTTGAAACGAATTTTTTATTTATATGGCATTAGAGAATAAAGCCCACACTACATATAATATTATCCTTACCATTAAGAATTTTCGTCGAGAAAATACATGATTAAATGATTACATTATCTAATGAACCAAATAGAGAAGAAGTTTACTGGACTAAAGCTCTAGAACAATCGAAAATTGCAGTTGCAAAGAATTCCTTAACTCCATTAAAAACAAAAATAATAAAAGTATATCCTTGTAAATATGGAAACTTTGAATTGCGATGTATTACTTCTGAAAAGCCATTTCACCTTATAAAGAAATCTAAAATAAATAATCCTTTTCTTCCTTGGGATAAAGACCTAGAAGTGTCTCATGTGAATCGTAATCACACTCTAATATTAAATAAGTATCCAGTGCAAATAGGACACATGCTTTTAATTACGAATACTTGGGCACCTCAAAATGGGTGGTTAAATATACATGATTGGGAAGCAATAGAAATAGTTGACAAAGATACATCTGGACTTTGGTTTTTTAATAGTTGTCCTCAGGCTGGAGCTAGCCAGCCTCATAGGCATATTCAACTTTTGCGTAGGCATTATAGTGAAATTATTTGTCCAAGAAATAATTGGTTTATGAATTATTCTACTAACGAGAAATTACTAAATCGAAAACTATATAATAGTGCGATTGTTCTTAAAAAAGATTCTTTAGACGATTCAAATTCTTTGTATAAAAAATATTTGAAAGCAGCTGAAATGATAGGACTTGGTAATCCTAATAATAACTTAGAACCATTAAAACCATATAATTTGATAATTACTAAAGACTGGATAGCGTTAATAAGACGATCTAGTGATGGATTAAATGGCTTTAGCATTAATGCCCTAGGTTTCGCTGGATATCTCTTGGCGACATCAGTTTCTAAAATTTCATGGTTGGATGATTATGGCCCTGAATATTTACTCCAAGAATTAGTTGACCCTTACAAATAATTATCAAAATACTATTTTTTCCAATGTCCTTTAATAAGGAATAACCATTCTTAAATAAATAAAAAAGGATATCTATCGAAATCAGTAATATTCTCTACCAATTTCAAAGTAATTATAACTAAATTTTCATTCCTTTAATGTGATTGGCATTTCGAATGAAGTCATATAGCCTATTGGAAAACGGAGTTTATCTGTGAGTGTGCCTGAGAGAGGAGAAGCATCTCGACGGATAACCATAGAATTGCCTGTAGAATTTATTGAGCATTTTGACCAGCTGAAACGTGAGTGGGGTTTAAGAGCTAGAGGAGATGTTCTAAAAAGACTTCTAGATGAAGTAATGCCTAGTTCGCAACAATTGAATCTAATAGATTCTAATAATAGTAAAGAATTAGAGGGCAAAGAAAATCTAGATAAATCATCCACAATTCAATCACTATACAATGAAACTACAGCTTTGGTACTTATAAGTAATAATAAGAGAAAGAAGATAAATGACTTAAATAATAATTTGGAATATACTCTAGAATCAGAAACACCAAAGGACAATTCATCAACATCATATAACAAAGGTATTGATTTACCTGGATTTGTGAGTAAGAATGCTAAAAAAATTAGAACAAGTCTAGAAACGAAAAACAGAGATAATGCATTTATAAATGAAAGTTATATTAAGACAATATCAATTGATCATTTAACTAAAGCTAAAGAAGATGCCATTAAACATTGGATTTCATTATATGGTAATCAACCCAAAGAAAATGTTATAGAAGCAGCAATGCTTTGGCTCGCAAGGGATATTTGGCCTAATTTAGATAATACTGAGGGCCTTACATTTACTTGGACACTTGCAAATAGGATGCTTAGAGAGTATTGCCCTGTATGGCAAAATAATAAGCCCAGTCTTGAAAGAATTATTGTTATAGCAGGAATACTCGAAGATCCTTTCGCCTCGGATACTTTGTCTACTCGTATCCCAACATTGATTAGGAGATTTGTTAATAGGTTTAAGAGGAACCAAAATGTCACGTCATTCCAAACATTGGAATCAACTATGACGGTTCATGGAGCTTTAAAATTTTTAGATTTACCAACAACTGCAGGTGCTTCCCTCACACTAAAGCGTATTAGAGATGCATATAAAACAAAGGCGATGGCAGCTCATCCTGACTCGGGAGGAAACACTGATTCTATGAGGCGAGTAAATGAGGCATATCAACTGCTTAAGGATTTATATAAGAAACCAGAATAAATAAACAAAAATAAAAACTCATAAAACTCTCTTTATTTTTTTAACTGTAATTAAAAAAATAGAGCTTTATTTGTATTTCTATTCTCATATGAGACCTATATTAAGTCTAGTTATGAGACTCTAGCAATAATGAGTAGACAATAAAAATCTGATGTTGAATAGTAATTTTAAATTTAAAATAAAATCGTATTAGCCTGAGCTGTGAATATGCAAATAGAAATGCAAGAATTTTCGGTTTACATACTTGTCCAATACATGTCCAAGCACAAAATATTAGGCCTAAACACTTGATATCAGGCTGTTTTGGAGCTTGCGTAACTGCTCTTGAGACAGTTACGCAATTTTTATCCATTAAGAGGTGAATTAATAGGGAATATTCATCAATTACAAGAGGCACGTAAAGCCCCTTAATCAGAAATATGTCTCAATATTGCGATAAGGAGCTTTATTTCAATTTGCAATTTCAAAAACCCCCAATAGAAACTTCTCGAGTGTCTTATAAGAGACACGAATTAGGTCTTATCTGAAGACTAGAGTAAGACTAGAAAGACAATAAATCGACTAAAATTTTCTATTTTTCTAATTGATAAAAGATGCACTTTCTTCTCTTGCTGATAGAATTAGCATTCGCATCTCTCTAATGTCTCATTTAGGACTCGTTATTAGTCTTACACTAGGTCTAGTTTTAGACATATGACAATACCATTTTCGTTCCAAAAATGGTATTGTCTATTGATTAATTATTGAATTTAATTGTCTAACTTAAAGTAGAGCAGTGAACAACTTTGTATTTATGTTGAATATAGAGATTGAAATTTTAGACTTACCCCAAAGTAAAATTTATTGTGTTTGACTAAATTAAAATTAATTTATGGAAAGAGGCAAAATATCAACCAGCAAGATAGAGCCAGGTATTATCCTATTTGTATTTTGCAGGGATATTGATAGTCGTGGCTATGGAATATCCGTCTGGAATCATTGGGTTTTAGTTACTCCAAATTTAATACCAGGAGAAACAGCATATGTAAAAGTTGAATATAAATCTGGTTCACGATGGATAACAACATTACAGAATAGAGTTTATGATTCATTAGATCGTAGAGAACCACCATGTAAATATTTTGGTGAATGCGGCAGTTGTTCTATCCAACATATTTCTGACGATAGACAATGGAATCTAAAAATCAATACCTTAAGAGAAACAATTGCTAGATTAGCAGGCCTAAAAATACCTATAAATTTAATCGATGATTTCAGCAATAACTCATTTCATTACCGTAATAGGGCAATTATACCAATAAGATTAAATAACAAATCTCTCATATTTGGTTATTATAAAGCAAATTCACACGAGATAGTAGAAATTGATTCTTGTAACGTTTTAGATCTGAGAGTGAGTAATCTTATCTCTTGTATTAAATCTGATATTGAAAGGTTTTTACTTTTATCTAAAGACAACCAAGTTGCAATTAGAAATCTAAGACATATAAGTTTTAGATTGTCACTGACATACGAAAATATACTAATTACATTCGTAAGTAATAATAATGATACATATATACTTTATAAATTAGCAAATCAAATCTATTCTAATTACGAAATTGTAGCTGGCATAACCTTAAATGTTCAACCTAATAATACAAATAAGATTTTTGGAGATACAAATCTTACTTTATTAGGAGACGATTATATTGATGAGATATTCTTTGATTTAAGATTTCGAATAAAATCAACAACTTTTTTTCAAATCAACCCTTCTGTAGCAGAAAATGTAGTTAGTTATATTGTTGAATACTTTTCAAATGATACAAATTGTACTCATTTAATAGATGCTTATTGCGGAGTTGGAGCTATTTCTCTTCCGTTAACTAATTCTGGATTTAAGGTGATTGGTATAGAGCTAAACAAAGAATCTATTAATTTAGCAAAATATAATGCTAGAACTAATAATCTAGATAAAGTCGAATTCTACAATGGAAATGTAAGTGAACTATTGGACTGTTTTTTAGTAGAATCTAGTGGTCTAATATTAGATCCTCCTCGAAAGGGGGTTGATGATCTTGTAGTTAATACAATATTAAATAAATTACCCAAAAGTATTGCATATTTAAGTTGTAATCCTTCTACTTTAGCCCGAGATCTTAGTCTGCTAACTAAAACTAACAAATATAGAATTCACAAAATCATACCTTTTGATTTTTTTCCGCAAACTACTCATATTGAGTGTCTAACATTTTTAAATAGAATTAACTTCTGAGAATAGCAGATATAGAATTTACAAGGTTTGTTCTTATTTTTTCATGAATATCTATGATATCTTCTTCTTTTAGCGTTTTATCTTTATGACGGTATGACATTCTAAATGTAATACTACATTCTTCATCATTTAAGGATCCACCCTCAAACCTGTCAATTAATTCAACTTTTTCTAGAATTGGTTTACCAGTCTTTTTAATAAGATCCGCTACTTTTCTAGATGATGTACTTTTAGAAACAATCATAGAAATGTCTCTTTCCATAAATGGATTAGTATTGTATTGCTTGAAACTTTTTAGCCATTTATTTTTTCTGGTAGCTGAGTCTAGTATTGGTTTTAAATTCAGCTCAAATATATATATATCACGTTGCATATTTAGTTTATTTGCTAATTCAGGATGAATCTGGCCGAAAGTACCTATATGTTTACCTTCAAGCATAAGTGCAGAAGATATTCCAGGATGTATGTGAGGTTCTGTTTTGATATTTCTAATGTCTTCTATATCTATTTTTAACTTCATAAATATAGTAGTTAGTTTGCCTCTTGCTTCATAATAGTCTAAAAATTTACTTTTTCCATTTGTAGACCATCTATCCATTCTATTTTCTCCACATAAAATACCACATAACATAGTCTCCTCCTCAATACCATTATTTGATTTATAGTAAATATTACCAATTTCATATATCCAACATCCTTTTTTTC
>QCGF01000002.1 GCA_003278175.1 Prochlorococcus sp. AG-363-P15 | reverse complement strand
CGTTATGGTTTCTTCATAAGTTAATTCTGGAAAACAATTAGCAGTGGTTTTGTCTGTCTCTGATCAAATATTTGGAGAAGTAACACACTTTTGTTATTGTCAGGCCTCATTCGTTGTAACCTTGCAATTAACATACTACTTAAAGGTGATTTCTTAGCATATGACCAAAAAGCAATTTTTCGGCGTTGTTTATGTATCCATCTGGGTTCTTATTTGGGGAACTATTGGATCATTGATTGATTTACCTTTTCTAAATGCTGGAGCCTATACCCCAGGATCAATCGGTCAAGGAATAACCTTCGCTGTCACTGCGATAATTTCTTTGATTTTAGGCTTTTTCCTTTACCCAAAGCTGTTATCAACTGACTTTATTAAATCATTGCTAGCCTTAGAAGAATAAAAATTAAAAAATTATATTGCGTTCTATTTTAGATCAAAATACTAATATCTTATCTAGTAGTTAATTATTATGGTTTTTCGAATAATTTCATGAGTCTAACTAATTGAACTGATCGAATATTGGCCGTATAAGAATAGATATTATTGCAATAGAAATTGCAACCCATACCGCAATAAATGTTAATGCAAGATTTAATCCGCTAAAAAATGGTTTGAAGTCATCTTTTGTCCTTGATGTTTCTAATTTTTTTTTGCAATCAAGAAATTGGGATTTATTTAGACGGAAATAATCTGATTGAGGGATCCTTTGTTCAGAAAACTCACTTTGCAGTATCCTTAGGATTTCCTTTGATTCTTGTGTCTTTAGAGAGGCTATTAATATACCTGGAGCAAGTTTTTTTTGAATCATCTCAAGATTATTTGTACGCCCGATGTTGTAAAGCTCTCCGTTGCGAATTAAAAAGACATATTCAACCATGACTTGATCTCATCAATCTTAGCCCTAGGCTTATGGTTTAACTATCTATTAATTATGACACCCTCATTATATAAGTGTCAATTGTACTATTTTTCACTTGGATTTTAGTGCATTAGCCTAGACTATTGTCCATATAAAGGAAGTCTAAAGAGTGGTTTTTACTCTATTTAACGGAAGTTATATAGGAAAAAGGAATACTGGCATAGGAGTTGTAGCGAAGAATTTAGCCTCCTCATTGTCCACTGACCTTGTTTCTCTTTTAGACCCCTTAAATACTGGAAGAGTAGGGAGCATTCGCATCCCATCTGACATGTCACCAGACGATGGATTAAGAGGTCATATCAAAAGGCTTTATTGGGTACAAAAACATATACCAGATCTTGTGATGGAAAAAGATGCTGAGTTTCTTTTGTCGCCATTACCTGAGGCACCTTTATTCACTTCAGTTCGGTCAATTGTCCTTGCACATGATTTGCTTCCATTGCGATATCCTAAACCGAACTTACTACTAGCGTATTACGGAATGTATTTGCCTGCTGTTTTGCACCAGGCAAAATTGGTCTTATGCAACTCAGAGGCGACGGCACGTGAGATCCACCAGTACTTAAGAGTTCCAATTAATAAACTTGTTACAATCAAACTTGGATATGATAAGGAAAAATTCTACCCAAGGAATATTCACCGTGACGACTACTTTCTTGTTTTAGGCAGGCATAATCCTCATAAGAATTTGAAAAGAGTTCTTAAAGCCTTTTCTTTATTAAATAAAGCTAATTATAAGTTGATATTCATAGGACCATCTGATCCAAGGTATACACCCAGCTTAAAACATTTTGCTATAGATCTTAATATTCAAAATAAATGTATTTGGAAAGATTGGGTTAGTGATGAGCAGAGATTAATATTTTTAAATAAATGTAGAGGACTTGTTATAGCAAGCCTTTGGGAGGGGTTTGGCCTCCCAGCATTAGAGGCTTTAGCTTGTGGAACACCAGTTATCGCTTCAAATAGAGGTGGATTGCCTGAAGTAGTAGGTAGTGCTGCAATCTACGTTGATCCGCTAAACCATGAATCAATATCAAGTGCAATGTTAGAAGTCGCAAATAGTTATAATATTCAAAAATCTTCTCTAATAAATGGTCCCAAGCAAGCTTTGAATTTCAATTGGGAGAGCTCTGCTAAACAAATAGAAAATATACTAATTAATCTATAAGATAAATTTATATTGTGTTTTCTTATGGGAAAAATAAAAGCGACGAAATAATATTTGATTGATATAAACTTTCTTAATTAGAAAGAGTAATATAAAATCATTATTTATACTTTTAAATTGTTTCTAGACTTCTAATTAATATGAATTCGGTTTGAATATGCGAAATGAGGCCCATAAAAGGCACGTTGCAAGACAAAACCTTAAGAAAAAGGTGACCTCGGGCCGCTTTGCCTTAAGATTCTCTTTATGAAGTATCTTGACCCTGCTGAGCAAATCCTTTTCCCCGTGATCATTTCGGTGAGAGCTGATACTGCTGAGCTGCTTCGAGAGATGGCTGATGAAATGGATACCAGTATGGATGAAGTGCTCAGCGCGATTGCTGAAGATTCGGTAAGTGACCTCTCTCGTTCTAGGACTTTTGTAGATGATGTTGTTATTCCAGATAGATGCAGTACTGATGACCTTTTGAAATTATTTGAATAATTCGATATTGCTTATTAAATTGATGTTTAATAAGCATGATTTTACAGACAATGAGGGATTTTTAGGAATATTTTCTCTAACCCCGAAAGAATTAAAAGTAATATTTTTAATATTCTTTGAGAAGTCTTTTCTTGACTTTACCTGCTATCAATTGGACAACCCTTTCAAAGTAAAGAATATTTTGAGAATTTATTAGGGCATATCAAGATAATTGCGACAGAATGAATTTGCATCCTGATGCTTAATAAGTGGTGGTTGACAAGAACTATGATCCTGTAGATGGTCAGCTTGATCTTCTTGGTGGGTTAGTGTCTAAGGACTCGGGAATTTCTGCAAATAAAAACTTACGTTCTAAATCAAGTTTAAATTTAGACGTTATGAATGAGTCTTCTGTCTCAAGTCAAAACTCTTCCCCTGACTTGTTACTAATTATTGATACTGAGACTAATGGACTCGACTCTCAAAGAGATGAATGTATCGAAATTGGGGCAATACTGTTCCATGTTTTTAGTCGCTCTGTACTTTCACAGCAATCTTTTTTGCTCCCAGTTGAAAGTAATTCTGCAGAAGCAATTAATAAGATTCCATCGGAAGTAACTAGATTGCGCCAACCTTGGAAAGAGGCTTTGCTTTATTTTGGCGAACTGCTAGATGCTGCCGATGTTTTGGTTGCTCATAATGCTGACTTTGACCGCCAATGGTTTGGGAAAAAACCATTGCCAGATGTTCATAAACCATGGCTTTGTACGATGAATGACATCAATTGGCCAGCTAACCGAAATCTAAGGGCAAGGCCTTCCGTAAGAGATCTTGCTTTGGCATATGAGGTGCCAGTTTGGAATGCCCACCGAGCATTGACAGATTGTATATATCTTTCTGAGGTGTTTCGTCGTTGTGATGACCTTGAGAGACTCATAACAGAAGGCCTTGAGCCAAGAGAACTTATGTGTGCCCAGGTCACTTATGAACAAAGGCATTTAGCAAAGAAGGCTGGTTTTACCTGGAATGAACCTGTTCCTGGTTCTTGGGCTAGACGTTTAAGTAAAAGAGAAGTGAAAAGGTTGGACTTCCCCGTGATATCAGTCGAAAATCATCAGTGATTATTTGTCCATCGAATTTTGGACATATTTTCTTTATGACTCTGAAGTGAGATAGGTGATTTGCTCGCCAAACCCTTTTATTTGTCATTGTGTATAAATGGATGCATCAGATCCCTCTGAAAGGAAATCACCAGAGCTTCGCCCTGTTAAGCATGTCGATATTGGGTGTGATGAGTTGCATAGTCGATTGAGGTATTGGCAGCAGGCCAGAAGCTGGGCTCGTTTGATTAGAGAGGTTGAAAATCTTTGGCACTTAGAAGCTAGAGAGCTTAGGCGACTTGGTGCAGTAGAGCTGTCCCAGCTGTTTGAGGAGATTCCTACTGTATTAAGACCTAGGGTCAATAGATGGCTTGATAATTATGCGGCAGCCACAAGATTCAATTCTCAAGGTACAAAGTTTAGAAAAAAAAGCCTTTGAGTACTTTCTTTGACTTAACGCTAACAAAAGTGATTATTTAACTAGGTCTTTATTGAATATTTTAGATAGGAAAACCGCAATTCAGTTGCGGGCTTTTCGGTGAGAATGTTTATCCCACCATGGCCTAATCAACTTAATCGGAGCGGCGGGATTTGAACCCACGACCCCCACTACCCCAAAGTGGTGCGCTACCAAGCTGCGCTACGCCCCGTAAAAGAAAACTATCACAGGCTCATGGCGTATTGAAATCATGATGTTGGAAAAGATTTAGATTTTTGCATTGAATTTTGGAAAGAACTCGTTTGGAAAGATCATTCTTATTTTGGCTTGAGTAACCTTGGATTTTTAATTTCATTGCCAGGAGCCTTAATTCTCGAAAACTCATTGATGACAGACGTAGTTCAGGTTGTGTTTGCCAGAGATTGCTATTGGTTGGTAGTTTTTGCTCCGCATTGATAAGGCCAATAGAAATTGCGAACTCTGCTAGCAATTCAGGAATTAAGACTCCCACCACTGCGATTAATCCATATATTTTCACCAAGCCTTTAGGAAGTGGTTTTAGTTTTGGATATTTTGCTATGTTTTTTCTAATTCTTTGCAAAATTATTTTTATTTAATTGAGTTCATAATAAATATACATTCTGAAGATGAATCTTATAGCTCTACTACTCTATTGGTTGTGTTTTGAGAGTCTCTCCATTCTATAGATGGCTGATTATTCAGTTGCATTGGCCTCATTGAGAATATTAAACTAAAAACAATAATCAGAGTCGCTAGAATTACGATAATTACTGTACTGTCTTCTAAGTTATTGTTCATAACTTGATAGGGCTGTTGTCACTTCTTAGGACACAATGGCTGATGCTCCAGTCGAATTTTTCCCACACTTTCTTGTCTAATTTAAACTCTGAACCAGGAAAGCCATTGAGTGTAACCTTGGTTGGCATTGCTGAACAATAAGGCCTGCTATTGGGCCTTGCTAAATATTGTTGATGGTAATCTTCAGCATAATAAAATATTTGATTTGAATTTATTTCTGTTGTAATTAATCCAAAGCCTGCAGTCTGTAAACTTTCTTGATAGACATTCAAGCTTGATTGAATTTTTTTGCTTTGGCCTTCATTGGTTGTATATATTGCTGAACGATACTGTGTCCCAGAATCATTCCCTTGACGGTTCCCTTGTGTTGGGTCGTGACATTCCCAAAATAACTTAAGTAAATCACTAAGATCAATTTTCAATTTATTCCATACGACTCTTACTACTTCTGTATGGCCAGTTTTGCCTGAACAAACCTGAGAATATGTTGGATTTTTTGCGCTTCCTCCTGCATATCCAACAGCTGTGGTCACGACTCCAGGAAGCTTCCAGAAACATTTTTCTGCTCCCCAAAAGCAACCACACGCAAATAGAATTTCTTCTTCAAATTCACCAGGGTCTGAATCAATATTGGTACCTAGAACAAAATGTTTTATTGTTGAAGGGTTAGGTGAATCCAACTTGGTTACTTTGCTTTTAAGCCAAGAGCTAAACATATTTAATGAATTTAGAAAACTTTAGTCAGCTTGCAAAGGCTCTAGCTGAATATGGTTTAAAAGTGTAGTTACAAAGGCGAAGAGCAAGAAGGGAAGGCTTAAAACCAAGATTAAGCCAACGCCAACTAGGGCAAAAATTGGTCTGGAAGAGCCCATCAAAGCTAAACCAGCTGCAAGGCTGACAAAAATTACTGCCATCCAGGCCATGACTTGCAAATAAATGTCTCCAAATGCAAGGTTGCAGCGAACGGCGTATGGGATGCCGGGATTCATTTAATTGCTTTGTTTATTAATAGAGCTAGCTAGAAGTTGGTTGATTGTCTTGAACCTTTCGCAAATGTTTTTTTAATGGAATTAAATTCTTTTTTGTCAGGCTACAGAATCAAGCTTTTCTACAGCCTTTTCCCTCTCCCAAAGTCTTTTGTAAGTCCCTTCGGTTTTGATTAAAGCCGAGTGTGAACCTTGTTGAACCAATCGCCCATTCTCAAGCACTAATATTCGATCACAGGCAGCTGCTGCAGAAAGTTGATGGCTAATCATGACAATTGTTCGATCTCGCTGTTCTCTTATTGAGGAGAGTATTGAGGAGGCTGTTTTATTGTCGACACTTGCTAATGCGTCATCTAACACAATCACAGGTGATCTAACTAATAAGGCTCTTCCTAATGCAGCTCTTTGTCTTTGACCTCCACTTAATGTTATGCCTCTTTCACCAACTAATGTATTAAACCCATCAGGAAAACCTTTTATATCATCCATAAACCTGGCTTGAATCGCAGAAGCTTCTATTTTTTCTTGAGAAGCTTCTGGATCTCCAAAACTAAGGTTCTCAGAGATTGTGTTTGTGAATAGATACCCTTCTTGAGGAACAAATGCCACATTTTTTCTTAGATCTTCTAATCGAAGATCTAAGACGTCATGCTGATCAAGAAATAGCTGTCCTTTTGAAACCTCAACCATTCGGGCCAATGCTCTTGCGAGTGTGGTCTTGCCGCAACCAACAGGACCAACCACCGCAACTAATTCTCCAGGGTCTATTGCGAAATTGAGTTCTTCAAGAGCATTGCGGTTGCTGTCTTTATACTTAATTGTGAGGTTTTTGGCCTCTAAACGGCCGTTGATTTGTTTTCTTAAAGTCTTGGTGCGCGAAGAGTTTTTTATTTTTGGCATCCTTTTCAACAATTCTTCAACTCTTTCAAGGCTTACTTGCCCAATTTGAAAAGTATTTAAAGTAAAGCCAAGAAGAGCAGTGGGAAAGACTAATCTTTCTACGTATAATATTAAAGCTACTAGTCCACCAACGCTTAGAACTCCTCTCTCTAATTGTATGCTTCCAAGTGCAATTAATAATAAAAGAGATATTGACGAGATGCCTTGAAGTAAAGGGAATAATGTACTAGCTGTTCTTGCAAGTCCAATTGCTGAGTCTCTATAGTTATGATTTAATTCTCTAAATGCTTGCTTTTCGGAATCCTCCTGACCATATATCTTAATAGCACTGATACCTGACAGATCTTCTTGAATTAATTCACTTAAATTTGCAAGAGACTCCTGTTGGAGTTTTCTTTGTTTGACCATCCGTCCCCCAAAAAGGGAAACGGTCCCAAGCATTACTGGATATAGAGCTATAGCTGCCAAGGTTAACAATGGGTCTATGGCAATCATTGCTGGCAATGTGAAGCTATATGCAAGAACAGTATTTGTAAGACTCAATATTGTGAAACCAAGCAATCTCCTAATGTTTTCGACATCACTTGTGGCTCTACTGATGACCTCGCCACTTCCAAGTTCTTGAACCCAGCCAGGATCCTGTGTGAGCATATGGTCAAAAAGCCTTTGCCGAAGCTCTACTTCTACCTGGCGACCTACTCCGAATACTAATTGTCTTGAAATTAGTCGAACAACCCCCATAGAGCTTGCAAGGCAAACAATAAAAATTGCTTGTTTTAAAACATCATCAATTGAAAAGCCTTCCTTTAAATCATCCACAATCTTTCTGACTTCCATTGGAATTGCGACACTTAAGATATTTACTAATACAAGTGACAAGGCTCCAATGAGCAATGTTTTTCTATGTGGTCTTAGATATCGACCGATTAGATCTAGGCGGAATGCTGCCATATTTTTTTCTTAAAGAGTAAACCCCTTTAGGTCTTTGGTGGGAAATGGTGGCATGCTGACTTCTTTAGGAATTTAATTTAATGGAGGAGCAAAACCACCCTCTCTACTCGATTGACCGTGAACATATTGATCGATTGTTGGCTAAGGAATTACCTGAAGATGCTGATATTGTTGATTTGGCAAGACTATTTATACGATATGAAGGTTTCCCTGGAGCATCTGACCTTAAAGATGATATGAATAAAACTTTAGTGTTGTGGGGTATTAGCAAAGATAGTTTGAATTCAAGGGCTCGTAAAATTTGGGAAAGCAGCTATCGGCCTGGAATGAAAGCAGCAGATATTGTTGGTTCAGGATTTGACACGGAAGATTCTCAAAATAATTGATCTTCTCTATTAACCTCTTTTTTTATGTCGCAAGGTTTTTTAAGGTTAGTTTTGTTTTCTCTCTATTATTTACCTCATACGAATAGGACAGGGCTTTTTTGATCAATGTCTAATGCAACTCCTTCCTGGCCAGAAATACTCGAGATTCTTTTGCAGGGAAAAGATCTTTCTGACTTTCAATCAGAAGCTCTTATGAATTCTTGGCTTCAGGAGGAGCTGTCACCTGTCCAGACTGGTGCTTTTTTGGCTTCTTTCCGACTGAAGGGTGCAACAGGTAATGAATTGGCTTCTATGGCAAAGGTTTTGAGAGAAGCATGTCCTTTGCCATGTTCTGTTCCAGACATCTCAATGGTTGATACCTGTGGAACAGGTGGTGATGGTGCAGATACCTTCAATATTTCTACAGCAGTGGCATTTACAGCCGCAGCCTGTGGAGTCAATGTTGCAAAGCATGGGAATCGTAGCGCTAGTGGAAAAGTTGGTTCGGCTGATGTTTTGGAGGCCTTAGGACTCGCTTTGGACGCACCATTGGCGACTGTTGTTACAGCTGTTGAAAAAGCCAATATCACCTTTTTATTTGCACCTTCTTGGCACCCTGCATTAGTTAATTTGGCTCCTTTGAGGAAGAGTCTTGGAGTAAGAACCATTTTTAATCTTTTAGGCCCTTTGGTGAACCCTCTTCGTCCTTCCGCGCAAGTTTTAGGTGTGGCAAGTAGAGAATTGCTAGAGCCAATGTCTGATGCATTGCGAAAATTAGGCTTGAGAAGAGCTGTTGTAGTCCATGGTGCAGGTGGAATCGATGAAGCGTCTCTTGCTGGACCTAATGAAATTCGCCTACTTGCTGATAATCAGCTGAGGTCAACAACTCTTGAGGCTTCAGATTTGGGCCTGACTTCTTCATCTATTGAGTCATTAAAAGGGGGTGACCTTTCTAAAAATCAAGAGATCATCACTTCTGTTTTGCAAGGATCAGGAACTCAACCACAGCAGGAAGTGGTGGCTCTTAACACTGCTTTGGTTCTGTGGGCATCTGGTGCAGAACAAGATTTGGCTTGTGGAGTATCTACGGCATTAAATTGTTTAAAGAGTGGATTGCCTTGGAAGAGACTTGAGACTCTAAGAAATGTTTTGGATTCTCCAAAGTAGTCAAACTATGACCATTTGATTTGCTGTTCCTTGATCTATGACTTTTTCATCTGCGAAACCTGCATTATTGGTTCTTGCCGATGGCACTTTGTTTGAGGGAAACTCTTTCGGATATCCAGGTAAAGCTTTTGGAGAAGTTGTTTTCAACACTGGGATCACTGGTTATCAGGAAGTCTTAACTGATCCCAGTTACTACGGACAATTAGTTGCTTTTACTTATCCCGAATTAGGAAATACTGGGGTAAACCAATTCGACAATGAGTCATCTATGCCTTCTGTAAAAGGTGTGATTGTTCGAGAATTCGCTCGATTTCCCAGTAGTTGGCGAAGTAATCAGTCTTTTGAAAGTTGGCTTCTTGAAGAAAAAATAGTTGGAATTAGTGGATTAGATACAAGGGCTTTGGTTAGACATATCAGGAATTCTGGTGCGATGAACGGTGTGATTAGCACTGACGGAGAATCTTCTGCATTTGAACTATTGGAGAGCCTTAAACATTCTCCCGTAATGGAGGGATTGAATCTTGCTGAAGAAGTTTCTACTCATAAGCCATACATATGGAATAGACCAAGCAAAGTTGAATTTGATCGCAGAATGAAAGCAAAAAATGAAAGACCTTATAAAGT
This sequence comes from Prochlorococcus sp. AG-363-P15, assembly GCA_003278175.1. Taxonomy (GTDB): domain Bacteria; phylum Cyanobacteriota; class Cyanobacteriia; order PCC-6307; family Cyanobiaceae; genus AG-363-K07. Next base: position 40,985 of record QCGF01000002.1, on the reverse strand, counting down.
TGTGGCGATTGATTTTGGGATCAAATCTTCCATTTTGGAGAGATTTGCTTCTTATGGATGCGAGGTAAAAGTTATTCCAGTCAAATCAGATATATCTGAAATCCTTGATTACTCTCCTGAAGGCGTTTTCTTTTCAAATGGTCCTGGTGATCCGGCTGCAGTCTTAGAAGGTATAGATCTTGCAAAGAGATTGATTAGTGAATTTAATTTTCCAATGTTTGGAATTTGTTTGGGTCATCAGATTCTTGGCTTGGCTCTTGGTGGGAAGACTTTCAAACTTACATATGGTCATCGAGGTTTAAATCATCCTTGCGGCACCACAGGACATTTGGAAATTACAAGTCAGAACCATGGCTTTGCGCTTGACCCTGAATCCTTACCAAAAGGAACTATGAAAGTGACGCATCTAAATCTTAATGACAAAACTGTTGCGGGAATCGCTTGCAAGAATCGTCCTATTTTCGGGATTCAGTATCACCCTGAAGCTAGTCCAGGGCCGCATGACGCCGATCATCACTTCGCGCGTTTTGTCTCTTTGATGGAAGAACGTCGTTAAAGCGTGGTGCACTTCGTTTTTAATAACTACACTTCATGCGTTCGTGTTCCGAGGGACTAAACCAATAGCCGAATTGCAACGTTTGACAGTCTCACTAAGAGGTGGCTTTGAGCAGCGGCAAGGATGTCTTGTGTTTCATTTCACAGGACAGCTTGATGCTTACTCAGAGAAACAGTTCAAGGCCTATGTGGAGGATGTGCTTAAGGCCAATCGCTCTTCAGTGGTTTTAGAACTCTCAAATATCGATTTCCTTGATTCTTCTGGTTTGGGAGCATTGGTTCAGATTGCAAAACATTGCAATGACTCCAAGCGTTCTTTCATTCTTGTTGGGAATGCAAGGGTTACACAAACGATCAAGTTGGTAAGACTTGAAGACTTCCTTCATTTAGTGCCAGACCTGAAAACAGCCTTTACCCAATTAGCTGCTTGACTGAATGGATTCGAGTCCAGAATTCATCAGGTTCTCCTGATGTATTAGGACCGTTGCAGTTGGCTTGGTTAGGTGATGCTGTCTGGGAGATGCATCAGCGTTTAAAGCATTGCAATAAACCAGGTCGTGCAAAAGATTTGCATGTTGCAGTTGTTGCAGAGGTTAAAGCTGAAGCTCAGTCCAATGCTCTTCTTATATTGGAACCTCATCTTTCCACAATTGAAAAAGATCTGGTGCGACGAGGTCGTAATAAATCTGGGCGGGGATCGCGGAAAGGTGATGCCGCTGTATATGCGAAGGCCACAGGATTTGAGACAATGATTGGGTGGCTCTTTTTGAAGAATCCCTCGCGATTAGCACAGCTTTTGGATCGACTGGAGGAGAGCGAATCTGACCTTAAATAGGCTTTAAAAATGAATTCACGTTATGACCGTCGTTCAGGCAAATCTCATGGCTCAAAACGAATAGGGGAGCGTAGTAGGCAGGATAAAAGGCCTGTTCCTAGAAAATCTTCAGCTGATCAGTCTTTTTCAGATGAAGGTAGTCCTTATTTTTCGAAGAACAAAAGGACGGGTGAGAGACAATCCCAAAGGGGAATTGCTAGAAATAGGCCGTATCGCCAGATTCGACAAGGGAAGGAGCGAGGTGGATTACTTGAAAATGAGAATGAGAGATCTCAATCAAGGTCATCATCTTCCAGGAGAATTACCAATAGAAGAGCTGTAGGGAGGGCAATCGATCGAAAAGTAAGAAATCGGTTGCAAATTAATAGAACATCTTTGGCCAGTCAGACGGATGGTAATTCATATCCTGAAGGGGAGGTTATTACTTCTAATAATGGACCCGGCTATGGCCAAAGTCCCTCTGATGACATGCTTTGGGGGCGACATGCGACACAATCTGCTCTTGAAGCTGGAAGACCACTCCACAGGATTTGGTGCACGCCTGAATTAAGAAATTCTCAGCGGTTCCTTCAGTTGCTTAGGGATGCGAAATCATCCGGAGTATTGGTAGAGGAAGTTACATGGGCTCGTCTTGGCCAGTTAACAAATGGAGCTGTTCATCAGGGAATAGCAATTCAGACCGCTTCTGCTGAAACTCTTGATCTATCAACTCTTATTGAAGGATGCAATGAATTAGGAGAACCTCCTCTTTTGTTAGCGCTTGATGGACTCACCGATCCGCAAAATTTGGGAGCAATAGTACGTTCTGCAGAAGCATTTGGCGCGCATGGTTTAGTGCTTCCTCAACGACGTAGTGCTGGTTTGACAGGCTCTGTAGCAAAAGTTGCAGCAGGAGCTTTAGAACATTTACCTGTAGCGAGAGTCGTAAATCTAAATAGATCGCTTGAGGAACTTAAAAAATCTGGTTATCTCGTTATTGGTTTAGCAGAAGAGGGTAGCGAAACTCTTCCAGAGGTTGATCTCGAAGGTCCTTTGGTCCTTGTGACTGGTTCGGAAGGGAAAGGAATCTCATTGGTAACCAGACGGCATTGTGATCATTTGGTCAGAATCCCTCTGCGTGGAGTGACTCCTAGCTTGAATGCTTCTGTGGCAACGGCAGTTTTCTTATATGAGGTTGCTCGGAATGGTTGGATGAAAGGTCTCTCTGGGCAGGCTCCTTCACCAAGAATGGTTCGTCCCAAATATGCATCCTTATCACAACAGGGGAGCGAATCATCACACTTAATGAATGAGCAGGTTAAAGAAAAGAGCAAGGACAAAAATATTTCTACAGGGTCTGAGTTCGACTCAGTTTCAGATATATATGTCAATGAAATCACTGGAAAGCCTTGTACCACAAGTGATTCTGGCCTTTTTGACGAGAACATTCAACTTTAATAACTACTTTCATTCGTCAGGGAATACAATCCTTTAATTAATAATGCATTAGTAAGAAGGCAGAATAGTTAATCCATGCTTTAGTCCTTATGGGGGCAATTAGGGGGGCTTCGCAGCTTCGGTAATAAATTTGGTTTTGCTTGGTGGGCTAAGGTTGAGACCAGTGCGCCAGACGTTACTTATTGGTATGGGCCATTCCTGACTCGTAGAAGTCTCAGGTTAAATCTTTCAAGTTTCTTGGAAGATCTTTCTGTAGAAGGTTCTAACTCAATTAAGCACACTTTGATTCGAGGACGCAGAGGTGAGCCACTTACTACTTATTGAAAATTGTGCACATAATACTGATAGCGTCACAATTAAATTAATCAAAAAGTAGATGTCTATCGCCGAATTGCGTGAGCAGCTAAAGCTCGGCAATATATCTGCTAGAGAATTAGTTGATCAGAAGCTTTCTCGCATTAAGCAGGTTGATGGGAAATTAAATGCTTTCTTGGAGGTGACTTCAGAGAGGGCACGTAAAGATGCAAAACGAATTGATGACGCTCGTGCTGCAGGTGACCCTCTTCCACCCTTGGCTGGCATCCCAATAGCAATTAAGGATAATCTCTGTACTAAAGGAATAAAAACAACATGTTCAAGTCGAATGCTCGAACATTTTGTTCCACCTTATGAATCCACAGTTACTGAAAAACTTTGGCAGTCAGGAGCAGTTCTTCTAGGTAAAACGAACCTTGATGAGTTCGCAATGGGAAGTTCTACTGAAACTTCTGCTTTTGGTGCTACTTCTAATCCATGGAATACAACTAGGGTCCCTGGTGGCAGTTCAGGCGGTAGTGCTGCTGCTGTAGCCGCAGGTGAATGTATTGCTGCTTTGGGCTCTGATACTGGAGGTTCAATTAGGCAACCTGCCTCTTTTTGTGGTGTGGTTGGACTTAAACCAACTTATGGTCTTGTTAGTCGTTGGGGATTGGTCGCTTTTGCTAGCTCATTAGATCAAGTTGGTCCTTTTACTAATAGCGTCGCTGATACTGCAGAAATCTTGCAAGTTATAGCTGGGAGTGACCCTCGAGATTCGACTAGTTTAAAAGTTACAGTTCCTAGCTTTACGGATTCACTTGGAAAATCAGTTGCTGGCCTCCGCATTGGGCTAATTAAAGAATGCTTTGATCAAAAAGGTTTATCAAGTGAAGTAAAGAACTCGGTTTTGGCCGCTGCAGATTTACTTGAGTCTCTTGGTGCTGAATTGGTAGAAGTTAGTTGTCCTCGATTTAATGATGGAATAGCTACTTATTACGTCATTGCTCCCTCAGAGGCATCGGCAAATTTGGCTCGTTATGACGGAGTCAAATATGGCTATCGCACACAACAATCTGGCAGTCTTGAGGCGATGACAACAAAAAGTAGGACTGAGGGCTTTGGTTCTGAGGTGAAACGTCGCATCTTGATTGGGACATATGCTTTGTCAGCTGGTTATGTTGATGCTTATTACAAGAAAGCTCAGAAAGTTAGAACATTAATCCGCCAAGACTTTGAAAATGCTTTCACTAAGGCTGATATTTTGTTAACACCTACAGCTCCGACAACTGCTTTTAAAGTTGGTTCTCATTCTGAAGATCCAGTATCAATGTATCTTTCAGATTTGCTAACTATTCCGGCAAATTTAGCTGGTCTTCCTGCTATTAGCCTTCCATGTGGCTTTGATCAATCAGGATTGCCTGTTGGTCTCCAGCTCATTGCCAATGTACTTAAAGAATCGAGTTTGTTGCAGGTTGCTCACCAGTATGAGAAAGCTGCCGACGTGATGACAAATAAACCAAAGAGTCAATTCATTCCTTGATGCCTGAGGCGCTGCATATGGTGTCTTCTTGTTTCATCTCACTCTTTATATTGTGCCTGCGCTTAGGCTTGGTGCATGGGATTTGTTCCTCTACATAATCACAGCGATTACAGCCTCCTTGATGGGGCTAGTCAGCTGCCGAAGATGATTCAAAGAGCAAAGGAGCTTGGTATAGAGGCTCTTGCCTTGACAGATCATGGAGTTATGTATGGCGCAATAGAGCTTCTGAAACTTTGTAGAGATGCAGGCATTAAGCCAATTATCGGCAATGAAATGTACATAATCAATGGGTCTATAGACGATCCACAGCCCAAAAAAGAACGTAGATATCACCTGGTAGCGCTTGCCAAGAATGATGTTGGATATCGAAATTTGGTAAAACTCACGAGTATCAGTCACCTTCGTGGGATGCGTGGCCGTGGAATATTTTCTAGGGCTTGTATTGATAAGGAGTTATTAAAGGCTCATAGTGAAGGGCTAATTATTTCTACTGCCTGTCTTGGGGGTGAAATCCCTCAGGCGATCTTGAAGGGGCGACTTGATGTTGCTAGAGATGTTGCGTCTTGGTATTTAGATGTTTTTGGCGATGATTTTTATTTGGAGATCCAAGACCACGGTTCACATGAAGATAGAATAGTAAATGTTGAGATGGCACGAATATCTTCAGAATTGGGCATTGATTTGATCGCAACAAATGATGCACATTATTTAACTAGTAATGACGTTGAGTCTCATGATGCTTTGTTATGCATACTTACAGGAAAACTAATAACAGATGAGAAGCGTCTTAGATATACAGGAACTGAATATATAAAATCTGAAGAAGAGATGGGAAAACTTTTTGCAGACCACTTAGATAAGAACATTATAAAACAGGCGATAAATAACACGACACTTATATCTAAGAAAGTAGAAAAGTATGAAATACTTGGCACCTATAGGATGCCTCGTTTCCCTATACCAAAAGGGCATTCTTCACTTAGCTATCTAATAGAAGTTTCAGAGAATGGTTTGATAGCTAAGTTAAAGAAATCAAACATAGAAGAAGTTGATGAAGATTATAGAAAACGTCTTTCTTATGAACTAAGTGTTATAGACCAAATGGGTTTCCCAACATATTTTCTAGTGGTTTGGGATTACATTCGCTTTGCAAGAGAAAAAGGAATTCCCGTTGGCCCTGGAAGGGGGTCTGCAGCAGGTTCGCTCGTTGCATATGCATTGGGAATTACAAATATTGACCCTGTAGTTAATGGTTTGCTCTTTGAAAGATTTTTAAATCCTGAAAGGAAATCAATGCCTGATATTGATACTGATTTTTGTATAGAGAGAAGAGGTGAAGTTATCGATTATGTCACTAGTCGTTATGGCGAAGATAAGGTTGCTCAGATTATTACTTTTAACCGGATGACTTCTAAGGCCGTTTTGAAGGATGTTGCAAGAGTTTTGGATATCCCATACGGAGAGGCTGACCGTCTTGCCAAGTTAATACCTGTTGTTAGAGGAAAGCCTGCAAAGCTTTCGGCAATGATTGGAAAAGACTCACCAAATGTTGAGTTTAGGGAGAAATATCAGAATGATTCAAAGGTATCTAAATGGGTTGATATGGCAATTCGTATAGAAGGAACTAATAAGACTTTCGGTGTGCATGCTGCTGGAGTCGTAATAGCTGCCGACCCACTAGATAATTTAGTACCACTACAGAGAAATAATGATGGCCAAGTAATTACTCAATATTTTATGGAAGATGTTGAGTCAATGGGATTGCTAAAGATGGATTTCCTTGGATTGAAAAATCTTACTATGATCGAGAAAACAATTGATCTGGTTGAAGAAAGTGTTGGTTTACGGCTAGATCCAGATGATCTTCCTGTTGAAGATCCAGAGACATTTAAATTACTTTCTAGGGGTGATCTTGAGGGAATTTTTCAATTAGAGTCAAGTGGAATGCGACAAATAGTGCGCGAATTAAGACCTTCTTCTTTAGAAGATATTTCTTCGATTTTGGCTTTATATAGGCCTGGACCACTGGATGCGGGACTTATTCCTAAGTTTATCAATAGAAAGCATGGACGTGAGGTTATCAATTTTGCACATGATTCATTAGAACCAATTCTTAGAGAAACTTATGGAATCATGGTTTATCAGGAGCAAATCATGAAGATTGCTCAGGATTTAGCGGGTTATTCATTAGGTGAGGCTGATTTGTTGCGGCGTGCAATGGGAAAGAAAAAGGTTGCTGAGATGCAAAAACATCGAGATATTTTTGTTCAAGGTGCAACTAATAGAGGAGTAGATCAAAAAATTGCCAATGAATTATTTGACCAAATGGTCTTATTTGCTGAATATTGCTTTAATAAAAGTCATTCAACTGCATATGGAGCTGTCACTTATCAAACTGCCTTTTTGAAGGCTCATTATCCGGTTGCATATATGGCTGCATTATTAACAGTTAATTCAGGCTCTAGTGACAAGGTACAGAGATATATATCTAATTGCAATTCTATGGGTATTGAGGTCGTTCCTCCTGATGTTAATGCTTCTGGAATAGATTTTACGCCGAACGAAAATAGAATTCTTTTTGGACTTTCAGCAGTTAGAAATCTTGGTGATGGAGCAATACGGCAGTTAATAGCTGTTCGTGAAAAAGAGGGACCGTTTAAATCATTAGCGGATATTTGTGATCGTATGCCTTCTAATGTTCTTAACCGAAGAGCATTGGAAGCTCTTATTCACTGTGGCGCACTTGACTCAATTACAGCAGATTGCAATAGGGCTCAGTTGATATCTGATTTGGATTTGCTTATAGATTGGGCTGGTTCCCGAGCCAGGGATCGCATAAGTGGCCAGGGAAATCTCTTTGATTTGATAAATGTTTCTTCAGATAGCAAAGAACAAGAAGATCTTTCGATTGCCCCAAAATCTTCTCCTGTGCCAGATTATTCACCCACAGAGAAGTTGAGATTAGAGAAGGAATTGGTTGGTTTTTATCTTTCCGATCATCCTTTGAAGCAGCTCTCTTCGCCAGCTCAACTGATTGCTCCTATAGGGCTTATTAAGTTAGAGGATCAACCAGACAAGGCCAAGGTAAGTGTTATTGCCATGATCCCAGAAATGCGTCAGGTGACTACTCGTAAAGGAGATCAAATGGCTATTCTTCAACTGGAAGATTTAACTGGTTCTTGTGAAGCAGTTGTCTTTCCAAAGACTTTTGCGAGGTTATCTGATTTCTTGATGCTTGAAGCTCGCCTACTTGTTTGGGGCTCTGTTGACCGTAGAGATGAGAGAGTTCAATTAATAATTGACGATTGCAGAACAATAGATGATCTTCGGCTCTTACTTGTGGAGTTACTTCCGGCTGAAGCTAGTGACATAGAGGTTCAACATCGTCTTAGAGAGTGTCTTTATAAGCACAGACCTGGTAAAGATCAACTTGGAGTAAAAGTACCCGTTGTTGCTGCGATTAAAAAAGGTGGAAATGTTCGTTACGTAAGACTTGGACATCAATTTTGTGTTGGAGACGCTCCAGCTGCATTAGCTACATTGCAGCATCAATCTTTTAATGCTAGTTACAGCGAGAATTTGTTGGCATAAAAGCAGATAACAGCAACTGTTATTTATTTCTATTTTGAGTTAAAGCCTTAAAAGTATCACGTACTTTGCTGATATTAGGCCTAATATTTTCTAGGCCTAATAATGTGCCGGCAGCTTCTTCCCAACTGGCTGAAAGTATTCCAAAACTTAAACCAAATAGGCCTAAAAGGAAGCAAGATGCTGAGGTTATTAGTGTCAATGCTGGTGGTATATCTGCAATCCCTTTTGTGACAACTACATAACTAATTATAAATACACTCATTCCACTCAATGTTGGAATTCCTGTTGTAATTGCAACTCTACGTGCCATTCTATTGGCAATTTCCTTTGGAATGGCAGTATTTTTAGGCGCAATTTGCTGTTGGGCTGTTATTTTTTTTTCTTTTTTGTTACCTCCTTTTTTTGATCCCGATTCATTTCCTTCTGGTTTGAAGGCTTGGGGTCTATTGGTATCGGACATTTTTTTAGGAAGTGTTAGGGGGAGTGATTCCCTTAGTTCATCACCCTCTTATCCCTAGTTTGTCAACAAGCTGGGTATAGCGCTTTTCACTGTGTTCTCGAACATAGTTTAGTAATCGTTTGCGACGACCGATCATCTTCAAGAGTCCTTTTCGGGATGAGAAGTCATGTTGGTTTCCTTGTAAATGCCCACTCAGCTTGGAAATTCGCTCACTAAGCATCGCAACCTGTACTTCTACTGAGCCAGTATCAGAACTATGTGTCTGGTATGAGTTGATTAGTTTTTGCTTCTCAGCGGTATCTAGCGACATGTCTTTGGGAAATGGTCTGGTATTAAAAACTTAATTTAGCTCCTTGAGCACCTATTTAGCCTGATTCGTTGCTTAGCCAAAGCAGACTTGCTTTAAGCAATTCTTGAATGTCCTCATCTTTTGTATTGATAGCAAGGGAATTTTCATTGTTTTCTGAATGAAATTCACTAGCCAAAGCGTGAATTACCTTTTTAATCTCAAAATCTTCGTAGCCAAGGCTATCTAGTGTGGCTTGTAGTTCTTTAATGGTATTGCTTTTAAAAGGGATCTCTTGAGGCTCACTGTTATTTAGTGGTGATGCAAGATCAGTGTTTTCAGTGAACTCTCCTAGCTTGCCTCTTACCTCGATAGTTAGTCTTTCAGCTGTCCGTTTCCCTATTCCTTGCGCTTGTATAAGTTTACGAACATCACCTTGGATAAGCGCTGTTACAAGATCATTGATTTCATTTTCTTCTAACAAAGACATTGCCATTTGTGGGCCAACTCCACTAACTCCGATCAATATGCGAAAAAGGTTTCGCTCTTCTCGTGTTATGAATCCGTACAGGCTTTCTCCGTCATCTCGTTTTATTTGATGGATCCAAAGGGCAAGCTTTTTAACTGCGCAAATCAAGAGGAAATGTCGTGGCAAGAGTTGCACTTCATAACCGACTCCAGCACATGCCAAGACAATCCCATGTTTTTGTGATTGCTGCCAGTTGTCTAATCTTTCTCCTTGTAACCAGCCAATCATTATGGTTCCCTTTGATTAATAATGCGGCATCGATTATTCAGTACCTTCATTCTCTTATGTAGACATGAGCAGCCTATCTCAAAGAACATTTTCTGTAATTCTTACTTTAATGCTTTGTTTTTTGCAATATGGATGCACAGTTTTTCAGAACCCACCAAATTCAGTTCTTAAGGATGCTCTTGAGGTCCAAATGAACTTGACCCACCTTTTACTGGATGAATTGCTTGAAATAGATGAACAGACTCCAGAGTTATCTCATATCAGAATTGATTCACGTGAATATTTGGATGATCTAAATGGAAGAGTAGTTTCTATATATGGACATCTTGATTATAGATATCCTGATGAAAAAGAGAAAATCAATACCTCTTTTCATTTGTTTTTGGAAAGAGGAGCAAAAGGAGAAAGTTGGCGTTTAGCAAAACCTATACAAACTTCAGTTGATACATCTAAGGAATGGATGACTTTCCCTTTGCCAATAAAAGGCTAAAAAATTTGATATAGAATATCTTTTAAATTGGTTTTAAAAGCCTAATGTTGAGTTCTTATTTGTAAAACTATTAAGTTAACCACCGTCAATTTGACATCCAAGCATTGCTCCTGCGGCTCCTCCAGCTGGTATCGCCCACCATTGATCTTTGCCTCTTGAGCCAGCAGTTGCCAATCCAGCGCCTAGCAGGCCGCCTATAAGTGTGCCTTCGCTGCAATCATTATTGTCGCCAACTGGTTGAGGTACTGGCCTCCTTCGTGTCGCGGATGAATTTGATGAGCATGGAACTTCTACATCCTCAGACCAGCTTTTTACGTATCCTGGTGAGTTTTGTGTTCCTGGGACATATTCTTCCCTGTATTCGGATCTGGTACAGGTCCTAGAAGTTGAATATCCAGGTTGATATTCTCCGGCCAGCGCAGGGGAAGCTGCGCTGAGGGCAATTAGAGCGGCAAGAGCAATCTTCATTGTTATTCGCGTTTAGATCGTTTCAGAAGAAAGGGAACTTCGGAACTATTTCTTTTATTCTGACCCTTTTTTGATCTGAATGGCAACTAGTATTTTAACTGTATTTAATAAAATTTATAGAGTTTCTATTCTTTGATGGGAATTTGTAACTTAATTTATAATATTATTAAGATTATTTTGTTATCTCTTTGGTTGAATAAGAAGAGCATTTGAATTTGATTATTTCAAAATGAGGTGTGTAATGTCTTTGAAAATACTTGTTACTATTAAGAGGAAGTTAACATATAATTATTTGCTGGAACTTAAGTTTGGCTCTTAATTTAGAGTATATTTTTTATTCGTATTTAGGCATAGAAGAGTTGATGCTAATACAAATAATGCACCTGTTATTGTCCATTTGTCTATCTGCTCAGAGAATATAATTGAACCCCATGCCGCTGAGAATAGTACTTGTGAGTAATTGATTGAACTTGCTTGTGCTGCAGGCAGAAGACTAAGCCCTTTCGTTATCCAAACCTGCCCAAATTGGGTGAATACTCCTATCCCTATTAGCCAGATCCATTCGATTCCTACTGGGAGAACCCCTTGGGTTAATATAAATGGAATTGTTATAGGAATTGATACAAGAGGAAAATAGTGAACTATCACTAATGGATGTTCGGTTTTTGAAAGCTTCCTAACAGATATATATGCTAATGCCGTTAGAATCGCTCCTGCAAGTGCAACAAGGACTGATGTATGAGGAAGTTCAGTAGTATTTAAATTTATCCAATTAGGTTTTATCACGAAAATTATTCCAACCCATCCAAGCATTACTGCCATGCCAATACGACGCCCTATCCCTTCGTTCAAGAAAAACCATGCTGCAATTGCAGTAAAAGTTGGATAGGTATATTGAATTACGGTCGCAGAGGCTAATGGTAAAGTTGTGATTGCTTGAAATACGCAGAACAAAGCTGTTGTTCCGAGCAATCCTCTAAGTAGCAATAATCTTTTGTTTTCTCCCCATGGAGATATCCCATATCTCCTAAGCATAACCCGTGTTATTAAAATACTTATAAGGGCTCTTATAAGTACTATTTCTGCGATCGGAATGCGGTTACCTAAATGCTTTACGCAAACACTCATTAAGCTAAATGCAAGTGCACTAGCAATTAGTACTGCATAACCGCTATTCAATTTTCTATATTTTCTGAACAATGGCTTAGTGGATAGACTTATTGAGGCATGTTTTAGAAGCTTTTAGTCTGCATGTGAATTTTTGAGATTGCTTCTTTTTCTATTGCTATGAACACTTTCAACTAGACCAATTACTTAGGGTCCCTCAGAATGTGTTGATGCCATCTCCTCGCATACATCCACGCACAATTGATGCCGTTAAGGAACGAGCAGATATTGTTGATGTTGTAGGAGAGCACGTTGTATTGAAGAAGAAGGGAAAGGAGTTTGTAGGAATCTGTCCTTTCCACGATGACAGCAAACCGTCTATGACGGTGTCACCTGCCAAGCAGTTTTATTACTGCTTTTCATGTGGTGCTGGAGGGAACTCCATAAAGTTTTTAATGGAGTTCCAGCGTCAAAGTTTTGCAGATGTAGTTCTTGATTTAGCAAGAAAGTATCAACTCCCTGTTGAGACTGTTGATGGGTCGCAGCAGGAACGACTGCGACAACAATTTTCACGTCAAGAAAAACTATACCAAGCACTTTCACTTGCTGCAGGTTGGTTCTCTAGTCAATTGCGGAGCGCTAATGGTCATGTTGCGCTTGATTATTTAAAGCGTATGCGTGGTTTGAGTGAAATCACCCTTGAGTCATTTGGTTTAGGCTTTGCTCCAGACAAATGGGATGGGCTCCTTTCACATCTTCAGCAGGTTGAGGGGGTCTCTCCTGAATTGCTTGAGGCCGCTGGATTAATTGTCCCTCGAAAAGGAGGCGGTGGTTTTTATGACCGGTTTCGTAATCGAGTTATTGTTCCAATTCGTGATCGTCAAGGCCGTGTGATTGGTTTTGGTGGTCGAAGTCTTGATGGAACGGAGCCTAAATATTTAAACTCTCCAGAGACTGAAGTTTTTGAAAAAGGTAAAAACCTTTTTGGTTTAGACAAAGCATCCAATGCTATTCGAAAGTACGACCGGGCAATTGTTGTAGAGGGATATTTTGATGTCATTGCTTTGCATGCAGCTGGTATCCAAAACTCAGTTGCTTCTTTAGGGACTGCTCTAAGTAGTCAGCAAATTAGGCAACTTTGCCGATTTAGTGATAGTAAGCGGATAGTCCTTAATTTTGACGCTGATGGTGCCGGAGTTCGAGCTGCAAACAGGGCCATTGGTGAAGTTGAGAGACTGGCAATGCAGGGGCAATTGGATTTACGAGTCCTTCACCTTCCTTCAGGAAAGGATCCTGATGAATTTCTTCAAGACCATGGTCCAGGCGACTATAGAGCTCTCCTTGATAAATCTCCACTTTGGCTTGATTGGCAAATTGATCAGGTTCTACAAGACCTTGATTTAAGTAAAGCTGATCATTTTCAGTTGGCAGTTAGTGGCTTAGTGCAGCTTTTGGGCAAGCTGCCACAGTCAGCTGTCCGTACTCATTACTTGCAAAAGGTCTCTGAGCGCTTGAGTGGAGGACAGGCTCGTTTGGCTTTGCAGCTTGAGGAGGATCTTCGTAAACAGGTCAAAGGTCAACGCTGGCACGGTCGCTCAAATAAACATGGAATTCCTGGTAACGGTAGTCAGAGAGAGCGAAGTGAAGCTGAGATATTACGTCTCTATTTACACTGTTCAAACCACAGGTCGGCTATTCGACGTGAATTACGTCAGAGAGAGCTTGAGGACTTTGCTATTCACGACTATCGGTTGCTTTGGGCGGCAATCACAAATTTAGAAGAAACAAATCTTGGAGTAGGTCGATTAGAGGCAATTAGTAGAGGTGATGATTCTGGAAATGATCTTGCTGATATAGATCTACCTAGATTGCTTGCTGATCAATTGATGGTAGAAAATAATTCACTCTTAACTCGTTTGACATTGTTACTAGAGCCAGGAGAAGTTCATTTGGCTTCGATGACTGAACCAATGTTGTATTTGCGTGGTACTGCCGCAGCTTTAGAGAGGCAAAAATCATTAAAGCGTTGTAGACATCTTCTTGAGGCATGGAGTGGCCAGAGGCTTGAAACATTAGAAAGATGTATTGCTGATCTTATTGAGGAAGAGCGTGAACAGCCCGCTAACACTTGGGACATGGAGGAACGAATTGATGAAATGTTTCAGGAATTAAATAGTGATGCATTGCATTTTCAAGACCTTTACTACAGCGAGCGTAAGCATATTCTTCACTTGGATCAACAGCGTTGTGCAGGTTATGGAAAAAACCAGTCTCTTTCAGCATAGCCATTGTTAAGTAATAACTTATGACTTATTTTTCTGGACTTGAAATCGAAAAATACATACCTGTTAATCACTTGTGGACTGAACTTGTTGGTGAATTAGGTATAGATAGGGCTCAGAAAGCTGTTCGTGAGTCACTTGATTTGCAACGAATGTATGGCTCTAATACTACCCTTCCTGTTTTATTGGTTGAGACATGTGGACTCGCTTTGACAAGGGTAGATCTGGTTAGAGAAAAAACCGGTTTTCCTTGTTATGGTAATGGCATGGTATTGCTTCTTAGTATTAGAAAGAAGTTTGCCCAGCTTATTCATGAGGTTTAATCTTTCGGGCTAATTTCATAGGCAATATTTTTTAAGGGCGGAAATTACTTTGTGAGGCCTGTCTTCCATATAGTAGGCCTCTTCTTCCCTTTCCTGTTTAATATTTCCAATTCTTGTTGACCCTTTTATCGCACTTTTTTTATACCAGGAATGGACTTTCCTTTTGTTGTTAAGTAAACCTAGAAGCTCTGAATTATTGCAGTCTTGAGCTACATGTGTGGCTTCATGTCTAACTGCCTTCCTTATATAGATAGCTGTTCGATCTTTGCCTTCGTATTTATTTGCTGATGGGAGAGAATAGCCACTCATGTTTTTTATATTGTTTGTACAGATCACCACTGCACGCTGTCTTTTTTTTGTGAACCCTACATATTTCTCTCCCATAAAGCATAAAGATGTATTTTCTTCTATAGAAAAACCTGCTTTGTATATTAGATCAATAATTTCTTTTTCTTTTGATGTGAGAAATAAGAGGAACTCCATGACGTTTTTGAATGCTTTTTGTTTGTGCTGTTAATCGAAATTTTCTATGCAGACACAATTGGCACCTCACTAACTTGTGTTGTAGAGATGCAGCCTAATTGTTCACGGCGCATGCTCCAGCTTCTGCTTGGGAGGCATATAGCCCAATTCACTGTGCCATCCCCATAGCGCCTATTGAGGTTGTCAATTGTTTGCATTAACAGTTCACGTCGCTGTAGTTCTGTGGTGTTGTATTGCTCTAGAAGATTTGGTTGTAGGTGTTCAATGCTTTGAAGTTTTTGCATTACGACTCCAGCTTTTATTAGGAGCCGGTAAGGTTTAAATATTTGTTTTGTTAGGGAAAGAGCTTCTTTTAGAAGTACTGCGGTGTCGTTGCTTGGTGTGTTTAATTGACTTGTGGCGCTTTGGTTGTAAAAGGGTTGGGAGAAGGTACTTGTCCTTGTGAATACGGTGATAGCTCCTGCCCGTTGCTTTTGTCTTCGTAATTTTTCACTGGCACGAATGACATAGGTGCTGACGGCTTGGTGTAACTCTTCTAGGCTTGTTATGGGACGACCGAAACTTCTACTTACAGAAGTTTCTCTTTTTTGTGGTGGTACGATTTCGATTGGCAGACAAGCTTCCCCTCGTAGCTCGTGTTGTAGCCGTATTCCAATTACACCTAACTTGCTGCGTAGTTCGTTGCTAGGCATATCGCGTAACTCCTGAGCATTATTAATACCTCGTCTTCGGCACCACTTGCTTAGTTGGCGCCCTATTCCCCAAACATGTTCAATGTCAATGGCCTTGAGCCAGTGATATTGGTCTTTAGTCATGTGTAGATCAAATATGCCGGCTTGGGTTGATACTTTTTTTGCCAGGTAGTTGGCAAGCTTTGCTTGGCTTTTGCTTGTCCCAATACCGATAGAGATGGGTAAACCTAGATTTTGATGTACTAACGCTCGTAGTTGACGTGCCCAGGGGTGTAGATCGTAACTGTAGGGACGGTTGACCTGGACGAAGGCTTCATCTATGGAGTAAATTTCTAGCTGCTCGCAATGTTGGGATAATAAGCTCATTAGACGTTGACTCATGTCACCGTAGAGGGAGTAATTAGAGCTACGTACTACTACATCGAGTTGCTTTAGTTTATGGCGAATCTTGAAATATGGTTGTCCCATTGGGATATCTAGGGCGCGTGCTTCTGAGCTTCGAGCAACGATGCAACCATCATTGTTGGATAGCACTATTACGGGTTGACCGGAAAGTGAGGGGTCAATACTTTGCTCGCAGGCAACGTAAAAGTTATTGCCATCGATCAGTGCCGTGGCTTGACTCATATTGGTAGCTTTAATTTGTTGAGGTTATGAATTGAATACACTGCTACTCCCCAGACCTGGACCTCGTTGTATCGCTGCAAGTTAATAGGTGGGTAGTCGGGGTGCTCTGCTTCTAGAGAAAGTGCCCCATCTTTGAAAACCAGTCGTTTTAGGGTGAAAGTACCATCTAGTACTGCTACTACAATTTGGCCTGGGTGTGGATTGAGGCTGCGGTCTACGACCAGTAGATCGTTGTTATGGATCCCTGCCCCTGTCATGGAATCACCGTTGACGCGAAGGAGGAATGTGCTTGTGGGATGTTGAATTAGTTGCTCATTTAAGTCAATTCCAACATCGAGATAGTCATCGGCTGGAGATGGAAAGCCTGCTGATACGTATTCACCTGCAAGCGGTATAAATAATCGTGGTGGACTTGCTCGCATGGGCATTGAAAATCACGAGAGCTTCGGCTGACTAGAGAGCCATCGATATAGTACACCCGTACCATTTCGATGGCTCTCTAGATGGCCTTCGGCATTGCTTGCGAAGGCTCTTGTCGCTAACTCTTTTCGTGTTTTCTTATTTTGGTTGGATTCAGTTATTAGTTTCGATGGTATGGACTCCCTTGAATGATGGTAGTTGCCCGGTAGAGCTGTTCTATAAGCAGTAAGCGAGCTACTTCGTGGGGGAATGTCATGTGGGAGAGGCTTAATTGAGAATGAGCTGAAGCTTTGATTTCGGGAGCAATGCCGTTGGCGCCTCCGATCACAAAAGCAAGTCGTTGTGAGCCAAATCTTTTTAGGTATTCGGCAAAATGTATGGATGGTAGGGCTTCACCTTCTTCCGCGAGGACAATGCGTATTTCGTTGCTTTTTAATTGTGCGTCTATTGCTTTGGCTTCTTTTCTTGGATTTGAGTCGCGTAATTCAATAATTTTTAGGCCTGGTAGACGCTTTAAGTAAACTTTAATGCCCTCCTCGACCCATTTTTTGCGTACTTTCCCAACCGCAAGTATGCTGTAGTAAGAAGGCTTTATCATGATTTTTATATTTGAAATTTATTGTATTTACTCTTCCTCTTCAAATAGAAAGTCATCGAAGGTATCGTAGAGAATTTCTTCCTCGGTTCTTGTACTCACTTTCCCTTTGGACAATGTTTTGTCTTTATTCAAATCTGTATTGGGAGACTGGTTTAAATTTCGATCTTTTCTCTGTTTTGGTTGATTCGATTCGATTTCTTTTAGTCTGGTTATTAAATGACTAGGGACGTTGCCGTCTGGACTGGCTTTCATCAGTTCTTTGAATAGGGTCTCTGGGTCTTCTTCTGTCTCTATGGGATGGCTTTTGCTATTCGAGAAGTGTTCTTTTTGTTGTGAGATTCCTGGCTCGGGTAATTTCTGTGGAAGTTGCCGACCTATCTCTCGGAGATGCTTAAGGCTACGAGGATCAAAGGTCATCGGATTAAAAGGTTGTAGCGTTTAAAAGAGCGAGGACTAATGCCTTTCCTGGGGCCATATTCGACTTCTTCTCTTAGGGCTTGTCGGAGTTGTTCAAAGGGGAGATCATTGAAGCTGTCATCTTCAGCAAGTGCAGAAGGCAAATTTAGGTCACTTAGATCAGAATTTGGATTAGTTTGATCTATGGCAGTTAAACCTGGTTGGGGAGCAAGTAAAAAAAAGATGACAGCAGTGGCTAATGCCATCAAGGGTGCACGCATATCAATAGGGATTAATTGATAGAACATAGATCTACATTAAAAAGATGAAGGATGGAACGGTATGACTGTGAAATATTGAGTAGGAACAGTTATTCGACGGTTGCTTAAAGATAGTGCAATTAGATAAGTGGAATTCATTTTCAGGTTCAGATATTAGTTGCAACTGAAACCTTTAGGATTTGAAAAGTATGGCTTTGAGGCTTGTTGCTGGTAAGGCTGTCGAATAGTTTGAAGCTTGAAATTGTTAAATCAACCATTCTTGAACTTGACGCGAAATCTTTTTCAGCAGGGGACTCGTCTCTATAGGTATTTAGTGCGTAAGGAGGCGAATTAGACCATGTCTTTTACAGGACATATTGCTCGAAAGCGTTTTGGTCAGCATTGGCTTAAAGATGTAACGGTTTTAGAGCAGATCCTTTCAGCTGCATCTCTTCAACCTGAGGATCGTGTTCTTGAGGTGGGTCCAGGCCGTGGCGTGCTTACTGAAAGGCTATTGGCCTCAAGAGTTGCGGGTGTTCATACCATCGAAATGGATAAGGAACTTGTTTTTGGTTTGAAGCAGCGCTTTGGTGACCAACCTCGGTTCACTATTCAGGAGGGAGATGTACTTGCTGTTCCTTTGATGCCCCCTGATGGAGTGCCTTCAAATAAGGTTGTTGCAAATATTCCATACAACATCACCGGACCACTTTTAGGAAGATTGGTAGGGCGATTAGGGAAGCCTCTTGAATCTAAATATCAGTTACTAGTTCTTCTTTTACAAAAGGAAGTTGCTGATCGGATCCTTGCCCAGCCTGGTCAAAGTAACTTCAGTGCTCTTAGTGTGAGATTGCAGTTATTGGCAAAGTGTAGAAGTATTTGTGATGTGTCTCCAAGTTGTTTTCAGCCGCCACCTAAGGTGCAATCAAAAGTGATTGCAATTGAACCTTTTGGTTCTGAAAAGAGATTGGATCAAGTATTGGCAAGTCGTTTGGAAGAACTTCTTCGTGTGGCATTTAGCTCTAGAAGAAAGATGTTGCGCAATTCTCTCAAAGGATTAGCTTCAATTGGTGCTTTAGAGGGTTTTGCGAAAGAGGCTGGGATTACCCTTGGGCAGAGGCCTCAGGAATTGTCTCCTGCGGAATGGTTATTAATGGCAAAGAGCTTTAACTATGCCGACAAAGTTGTTAAATAGTTATGAGTAGTAAAAGCAGTGTGACAACATCTGAAAATCTACTAAGAATTAAGGCCCCAGCAAAGATCAATCTTCATTTAGAAGTGCTTGGTTTAAGAAAGGATGGTTTTCACGAATTGGCTATGGTGATGCAAAGCATTGATCTTGCCGATTACCTTGAGATTAAAAGCAATCTTGATGGCTTAATAAGTCTCACAGTTGACAATTCAGACTTAAGTACAGGCGATGACAATTTGATAGTTAAGGCGGCAAGATTGCTACGTAATCGAGCTGGACTTGATTCGCTAGGTGCAAATATTCATCTTGAAAAGAATATCCCAATAGGAGCTGGATTGGCTGGTGGGTCAAGTGATGGGGCTGCTGCTTTGTTGGGCTTGAACTCTTTTTGGAAGCTTTCTTTTACTAATAAGCAATTAATGGATTTTGCGGCTGAACTTGGTTCTGACATGCCCTTTTGTTTGCAAGGCGGAAGTCAATTGTGTTTTGGACGTGGAGAAAAGTTGGAACCCTTGGGAAACTCAGGGGATTCTTTGGCAGTAATACTAGTGAAGGACCCATTGACAAGTGTTTCTACACCTTGGGCTTATGCACTTTGTAAGGAGACGAATGGAAGTACCTACTTAAAGTCAGAAAATGATTTTGAATTGCGTCGTCAACGACTTAAAAAAGAGAATTGGTTAATTCCATTGAGTGCCTTAAACCCGCCACCGCTTAAGAATGATCTTCAGCAATTAGTTGCGAAGGCGACTCCCTCAGTCCAAAAATCCCTTGAATTGCTTTCTGAATTGCCAGACACGATTGGAATTGCAATGAGTGGTTCTGGACCTAGTTGTTTTGCCCTCTTTCCAACTTTTACTCTTGCAAAGAAGGTTTTAAACGAGAATAGAAGGAGACTAGAAGAATTCGGTTTGGATAGTTGGTGCTGTTCTTTTCAACCTAAAGGAGTCACGTTAGAGCCATGAGTAATTCTCCGAATGGGTCTTTAGAGGCTGTTGATGAAAAGAGTATTGAGGCTGTTAATACTCAAAAGAAAGGACCTCTTAGTTTCCTCTCTGGTGCCATTACTAGTGGGCTCTTGGCATGGCTCTGTTTGTTAATAAGTCAAAAAGTGGTGATTTACTTTTCGCTTCATTCGCCTACTTATAACTCTCCAATAGCTCAGAGTGTGGCTTCTGGATTCAAAACATTGGTTATTGGCATTAGCTTTTTGGCGACATTTACTTTTGGCTTTATAGGTCTGGGTTTGACCCTTGTATTTATTAAGAGTTTGTTTGATGGCAAATCTCAAGATCCTGATTAGGCTCTGAACATCTTTTCTGGATGTTTTCTAAAGGGTGCATATATGACACTTCACGACCTTGGACTATTAGTGCTTTTGCTTTGCCCTGGAATGCTTCTTTCTGTATTGCTGTTGTCTACATTCGCCGCTGGAGGTTAATTAGGCACAGGCTGAGATAGCGTGGACTATTAAGCCGGATTAACCGGTATCGCATCGGAACTGTGGCAGGGACTCTTCTTTTTAACGCTCTTCGTGAGGCCATCGATGAAGAGATGGCTAATGACCCTCATGTCTGTGTTATGGGTGAGGATGTAGGCGCATATGGAGGCTCGTACAAAGTTACGAAGGACCTTTATGAGAAGTATGGAGAGTTAAGGGTTTTGGACACTCCTATCGCGGAGAATAGTTTTACTGGTATGGCTGTAGGTGCTGCCATGACAGGCCTTCGCCCAATTGTGGAAGGAATGAATATGGGGTTTCTCCTTCTGGCTTTCAATCAGATCTCTAATAATATGGGTATGTTGCGTTATACAAGTGGAGGAAATTTCACAATCCCTACAGTTGTTAGAGGCCCAGGTGGAGTTGGAAGACAACTTGGGGCAGAACATAGTCAAAGATTAGAGGCTTATTTTCATGCCGTTCCCGGAATAAAAATTGTTGCTTGTAGTACACCTACTAATGCAAAAGGTTTAATGAAGGCTGCAATTCGAGACGATAATCCAGTATTATTTTTTGAACATGTTTTATTATATAACCTAAGCGAAGACTTACCATCAGGAGATTATATTTGTGCTTTAGATCAAGCAGACGTTGTTCAAGAAGGAAAGGATATAACAATACTTACATATTCAAGAATGCGACACCATTGTTTAAAAGCTTTAGAGCTATTAAAGGCAGATGGGATTGAACCTGAACTAATTGATTTGATAAGCCTCAAACCATTTGATATGGACACTATTGCAAGTTCTATTAGGAAAACACATCGTGTAGTTATAGTAGAAGAATGTATGAAAACGGGTGGCATTGGCGCCGAGCTGATTTCTTTAATTACTGAGGAATGCTTTGATGATTTAGATGTTAGACCTGTTCGCTTGTCTAGTCAGGACATACCGACTCCATATAATGGACAACTTGAAAACCTCACAATTATTCAGCCTCATCAAATTGTTGAGACTGTTCAGAAGATGATAGGAAAAGGAGTCTAGATTCTATGGCACGCCAACAGGGCTGGTTTGCTTTAATCCTTGCATTAGCTTTTTCGGCTGGTGTTGTTTGTGCAAACTTTCCACTTCAATTGGGTCTCGATTTGCGTGGAGGAAGTCAACTAACCCTTGAGGTACAGCCAGCTGGAGAAATTACAACAATTGATAGTGAACAACTTGAAGCCGTTAAGGCTGTGATGGATCTTCGTGTAAATGGCTTAGGAGTTTCCGAATCAACCATTCAAACTATTTCTAATGATCAACTAGTTGTTCAGCTTCCAGGTGAACAGGATCCATCTAGGGCTGCAGAAATTCTTGGTAGCACTGCTTTACTTGAATTTAGGGCTCAGAAACCAGGAACTCAAAATCAGATTAGAGACTTGCAGAGACTTAAAAGACAGGCTGAGGCTGTTCTTAAGTTTTCTCGTGAGGAAGGTAACTCATTTGATTCGTCCTCAGATTTGCAATTAGATTTTGAACAAATCGTATTAGCTCAAAAAGCTCTTGGTATAGTTTCTATCTCTGGTCCTAAGGAAGTTCAACTTGAACAATTGATCGATATAACCAGGTTGAAAATAGCGGAACTTTTCGAACCTGCTGCATTTACTGGGAATTTAATTAAGGCAGGAAGTAGACAAGAATCAAATGGATCAGGCTGGGAAGTAACTCTTACTTTTAATAGTGAAGGGGGAGAACAATTTGCAGATCTAACTAAATCAATAGCTGGAACAAATCGCTTGCTGGGAATTATTCTTGATGGGAGGTCTATTAGTGAGGCAACTGTTGGAGCGCAGTTTAAAACGGCAGGAATAACTGGCGGGGCAGCGACTATTAGCGGTGATTTCAGTATTCAAGATGCTAGAGATTTGGAAGTTAAGCTTGATGGAGGATCCTTACCTTTGCCAGTAAAGATTCTTGAGGTTAGAACTATAGGTCCAACACTTGGGGCTGCCAATATCAGAAGAAGTTTGATTTCGGCTCTTTCAGGTCTTCTTTTGGTGGCAATATTTATGCTCTTAATTTATCGTTTGGCTGGTTTTGTTGCTGTTTTTGCTTTAAGCCTTTATTCTTTATTTAACCTTGCTGTTTATGCGTTAATTCCTGTAACTCTAACTCTTCCTGGCATAGCAGGGTTTATTCTTAGTATTGGCATGGCAGTTGATGCTAATGTTCTTATCTTTGAAAGAGTTAAGGATGAATTGAGAAGGGGGAATACATTAATTCGCTCTATTGAAACAGG
The DNA here is from genome assembly GCA_003278175.1 of Prochlorococcus sp. AG-363-P15. Lineage (GTDB taxonomy): Bacteria > Cyanobacteriota > Cyanobacteriia > PCC-6307 > Cyanobiaceae > AG-363-K07. Next base: position 18,165 of record QCGF01000002.1, on the reverse strand, counting down.
TTTCTCAGAAGCATTTTCTTCAATTATCGATGGACATTTGACCACACTTATTAGTTGCATAGCCCTTTTTTCATTGGGCACAGGCTTTGTAAAAGGTTTTGCTGCAACTTTGGGAATAGGAGTTGTGTTAAGTCTGTTTACTGCTCTTAGCTGTACTAGAACAATCTTGAGGTTTTTAATGAGTTATCAAACACTGCGTCGGCCTACTAATTTCTTGCCAATGAGCCAACTTCCTTCTTAAGTTCGTTTGAATTATGTCAGGATCAGCTTTTTCTAATTCAAATCAAGGCGTTTTGAGGATCCAGTTATGCCGACAAAGAAATATCGTTTGGTGGGTATCTGGAATTTCAGTATTCTTAAGTTTATTAGGTTTAACCCTTTGTTTGATTAATCCTTCTATAAAAGCTCCTTTGAAGCCTGGATTGGATTTTACTGGAGGTACTCAGATTCAGCTAGAGCGAATCTGTGATGATTCTTGCAAGCCAATAAATAGCAAGAGTATTTCCGAAGCATTGAGAGGGCTTTCTTTCCCAGATGAGCAAGGTGAGGCTCCTCTTAAACTTTCACAAATCAAGGTTCAATTTCTTGATGGGTCAAAATCATTGGTTCTTAGGTTGCCATTCCTTTCGGCAACACAGGGTCAATCAGTTATAGAAGCTGTCACACCATTGGCCGGACCATTGTTGCCTGGTGGTCAGTCGGTTAACACAATTGGCCCCAGTCTTGGCGGCCAATTGTTGAGAAGTAGCATCATTTCGCTCTTGGCTGCTTTTGCTGGGATAGCAATCTATATAAGTATTAGATATGACAAGAGATTTGCAATTCTAGCTCTTATCGCCTTGGCTCATGATGTGATAATTGTCTGTGGTATTTTTGCTTGGTTAGGACTCATTCTATCTCTAGAGGTTGACAGCCTTTTTGCGGTTGCGTTGTTAACTATTGCAGGCTATTCAGTAAATGACACTGTTGTAGTTTTTGATCGCATTCGAGAGCGTGGCCGACTTGACTCGAAACTTCCATTAGAGGATCAAATTGATATAGCTGTTTCATCAACTCTAACTAGGACTCTTTATACTAGTGGAACTACACTTATGCCATTGTTGGCATTGATTTTCTTTGGAGGTGCAACTTTATTTTGGTTTTCGATAGCCTTGGCATTAGGAGTTTTAATTGGTAGTTGGTCAAGTATTGCTTTGGCACCATCTCTATTAAGTCTTACTGAAAGCCGTAAAACTAAATCATTAATTGGAAACATAAAAAGTGAAATCTAAGTGTAATCAATTAATTAAATATATAAGCTCTCATTTAATACCTATCGCTTTGGTTTGTCTTTCAATCTTGGATTTAAGGTTAGAAATAAGGTTGCTTATTGAGAACTTCACTTATACTGCATTGATTTATTCGATTAGCAGACATCCGCTATCCTTTGCGATTCTTGTCTTTTCTCCTTCATTGATCAATAGATATAATTCTGATCGCAGAAGGGAAATGTAATTAAATTTTTGATCTTTTTTGAACTAGGACCATCTATCCATTACTCTTTGAATAAAAATTTTTTGAATACAAACTTGTAATACAACTGTAAGCGGTAAGGCAAGTAAAACTCCAGGCAGACCAAGTATTGCTCCAAGGCTCAATTGGGCCATTAGTGCAACTGTTGGCAATAGATTTACTGTTCTCTTAAGTAATAATGGAGTTAATATAAATGCCTCAACATTTTGAAGAATAATTCTAAGTATTAGAACCTCTAGCATAAGCGTTGGCGATACGATTAACGCGATGCCAAGTGGAAGTATCGTTGCAGTTGTAGGCCCAATAGTTGGCAAGAAGGTAAGTAGGCCACAAACTAAAGCGCAAAGTAGTGCAAGTGGGACTTTTAATATTGCAAGTCCTGCCCATGTTAATACAAAAATACTAATTGCAGATAGTGTCATTCCGGTGAGCCATCCACCCAAGGCAATTCTGCATTCATTGAGTAGGCTATTTATTTCGCCTCGAAATGGTCTTGGAGTTGCAGTAATTATTATTTTCCGATGAGATTTTGGATCGAATGCAAGAAGTAATGATAACAATGTTATTAGTATTAGCTGAACAAATCCATTTGCAGCTCCCCCAGCGAAACCAATTATTCTCGTTCCAACTGGCTCTATGCTTTCCCAACTTATTTTTTCTGGGATTGATTTCCGGATTATATCTAGGTGTGGTTGATTCGCTAGTATTGATTTTAATTTTTCTAATAGAGTTGGCAAAAGATTTCCTAGCTCTTTGACCTGAAAAATTAGTTCAGGAACTAATAATTGGAATATAAATGCTCCTAGAACTATCAATAGTGATATAACTACTGACAATGCAATTGTTCTAGGAACATGAACTATTAGTGAAAGATTCTGGATCAAAACATCGAGAATTACAGCTATTACAATTGCACCAAAAAATATTAAAAGAACCCATCTTATTTGCCAAGTTAAGAAGGCTAAAAATAAAAATACTAATGTTAATAGTAATGTCCTAGAACTCATCTTGCGAATTGTTTTTTCTTCCAGTGATCTAAGAAGTCATGAACTATTACCTCTTTAATCAATACCTGTAAAACTACAGCAAGTGGCAATGCAAGAATTAATCCAATTGGTCCAAAGACTATAGTAAATATAAATTGTGCAGCTAGTGTCAACCCTGGAAGTAGTTTTACTTGGTGATGCATTACGGAAGGAGTGATTAAATAACTTTCAAGGTTCTGAATGAATATGTACATACCTAGAACTGCAATTGCTTTCCAAGGTTCATCTAGTAATGCTACTGATATAGGGAAAATTGTGCTTATAACAGGACCAACATTCGGAATTATATTTAGCATTCCAGCTAGTAGAGCATTAGCTATTACAAGCTTTACCCCTAAAAGTGAAAGCCCAATTCCAGCAAGTATTGCTACACATAAAGAGCTAATTAATACTCCAACCATCCAATTGCTTAGAGCTGTTCCACAATCTTTAAGTATTGAATGAGCTCTTCTCCTGTAAAAGGATGGGATTAGAGAAATGGCTACTTTTACATATGATTCTGGCTGTATTGCAACCATAAGACTTACTGCAAGAATGAAAAAGAGTTGTAGAAAACCAGTGCTTAGATTGCCAGCAAAACCAATTATTTGCTTAATCCCATCTCCTACACCATTAGCTAGAGTTGAACTATCTGGTAACAGATTGAATTCATCTGAGAAAATCTTTAGACCAAGGATTCCTTTTTGATTGTCACCATAAACTATTTCATTTATTCTTCCCAGGCTTTCTCTTGCCATTTCAAAAAGAGCACTGGCAGCTTTAGGAAGTTGAAAAATTATTTGTTGAAATTCTTCAGAGAATGGAGGAATTACAATGATTATGATCAATCCAAATAACAAAAATATCCCTAGTATGCAAACTAGTAATGCGAAGGATCTTGATATAGAAACTTTGGAACGTAACTTCTCTACAAGGGTACATAGTGCTCTTGCTAATACTATCCCTGCAAAGATTTGAATTAATATTCCTCTTAGGCTCCATGAAATTAACACCACTATAAAAAGTGCTGATATTGCAAGCCAATGGTTTATCTTCATATTTACTGTTTAAGACTTTTCTGTATATCCCATACCATGACTGTTGGCATATCTTTGGGCGAAACGCATGAATCGCTCAAAGTCAACTTCTGATTTCCATGTATAGGTGGCTTCTAAGGCACTTGGTTCACCATTTACAAAACGAGCATTCACTTCTCTAGTAACCATCTCACCTTCTTCATCAATGAGGAGCATGCCTTTCATGTCTGTTATTGATTCTTTTTTAAGTGCCTCAGGGTTTTCGAATACAAAATATGCTTGACCGGTTTTACCATCTCGGCTTCTTGTGAGGCGTATCTCAGGTACAACAGGTTCATCAACACCCCGGAAGAATTGAATAGTTGCTACGGAGTCGGATTTAGCCATGGAGTCCTTCGAAAGTTGGATTTTAGGGAAGAGGTAATTGTTTGCGTGGTTGGGTTGGTCTTAGATGATCAGACCTTCGGTTAAAAGTTTGGAAACTGCTTCATCTGGAGACAGTCCTGAGATATTAATTGTTTCTCTTTGAGCAGTTTTTTCCAATTCATGCTCGTAGCATCGATCGTAATAGTCGAGCATTGCTCTACACGCTTGTTCCCAATTTTCATTTTCTATTGCCTCTAGAGCCAGTGCTGTTCGTTGAGGACCTAGGCGACGACTTATTCGACTAGTGGCCATTTTTAGGTCCTCTTTGCTGTGAGATGCATAGACCCTTACAAGTTGCAATACCCTTTCTTCATTTGACCGATCTATTTGTAATAGGGGAGCCTTTTTCATTTGTTTAACTAGTTCATTAGGGATTCTGCACCGACCTAGGTTTGGACTTTCTGCTTCTATCCATATTGCTTTGGGCGAGTTCTTTGCATAAAGCTCTAAGTTCTCAGCCAGTAGATTTTCGTAATGCTCTGAGGTTGGTTGTAACGGAAGACCAAGCCCACCAAAACTACTTCCTCTATGGTTTGCCAAACCTTCCAAATCAATAGTAGCAAGACCTTTTTTAGCCATTGATAGTAAAAGGTCTGTTTTCCCAGTTCCAGTCTTTCCTCCTATTAATCTCACAGGCCATTCACTCTGAAATTGCTGCAAAACCCATTTGCGATAGCTTTTATAGCCTCCCACAAGAATTACTGGTTTTAGATTTAGCAAATTGGCCAACCAACCAACACTTGCTGATCGCATCCCCCCTCTCCAGCAATAAATTCTTAGAGCCTGGTTACTCTTTGTTTCTTTCCTTGTTGATGATTCTCCTTCCCCAACCCTCTCTATATCTGTTTTAAGTCCAAGGAGTTTCGGTCCAATTAATTTAAGTCCAAGAAGTATTGCTCTTTCTCTGCCTTCTTTTTTATAGGTTTTACCTATCTCTGACCTTTCTTGATCACTGAATAAAGGGAGGTTAATTGAATTTGGCCAATGCCCTTGGTTGTATTCTCCTGGACTTCTTATGTCAATTATCGGGCCGCTTGTTTGACGGAACTTTTCGACTGAGAAATAAGATTGTTTGCTAATACCTGACATAGTAGCCAGATGCCTGGTCATTGGAGACCGGTTGTTATTCATGCATTCTGACAAATCCCATTCAACCAATATGAGCATTGAAGAGTTGTTAGCGCAATTCTCTAGTGGTTCTCCAAGGAAGCAACGTGGCCTTATTAAATCTGTAGAAGCTAGAGCCGAAGAAATTTCTTCATTGGGTTCAGCTCCTTTGGATTCTTTTGATCCTGAAGGAGACTCTTGGGCGGCAGGTTGGATTCTTCAGGTACTTAAAAGGCATCATTCTGATGTGTTGTCTTCAGAGAGTTTGCCTTTTGATTTAAGTCAGTGGTTTAAGACTCATACACATGCAGGGATTGATTATGGTCCTTTGCAAGAGGCTTTGGTCTCTGAGAATTATGAGGTGGCTGATCGTTTTACTAGCTCCACCCTGCGTAAGTTGGCAGGGAAAGAAGCTGAATCAAGAGGGTATGTTTATTTTAGTGAAGTTGAATCTTTCCCAGACTTGGATTTGATCACATTGGACAGACTTTGGACTGCTTATTCTCAGGGAAGATTTGGTTTTTCGGTACAAGCACGTCTTTTGAAATCTCTTGGAGGTAGATACGATCGCTTGTGGCCTAGAATTGGCTGGAAAAAGGATGGTGTTTGGACTAGATATCCGAAGGCATTTACTTGGTCAATTGAAGCTCCAGAAGGCCATATGCCCTTGATTAATCAATTACGAGGTGTAAGGCTTATGGATGCATTGCTATCGCATAAAGCCCTTAGATCTAGGCTTGAGAGAAAAGCTGCTTAATTAAATTATTCAAAGAAAACCACCAACCATTATTTTTATAAGTGAGTAGGAACATATGATGCCCATCAGCTCAATAAAAGCTGTTAAGCATTTTTATAATTTCTTTGTGATAAAAAAGTTTCTTTGGTCTGAGTTTACATTTCCTTCAACATTGCAACTATCAAATCATATAGAAATTCTTTTAGAACCTCTTGGAAGAACCGAGGCTGCGCAAACGATACAATTAGGACTTCATGAAGCACTTGTAAATGCAGTTCAGCATGGGAACTCAGGTGATCCTAATAAGCTATTAAGGGTTAGAAGGATCCTTACTCCAAATTGGTTTATATTGCAGATTCAAGATGAGGGTTCTGGTATATCCATTCATGAGAGAACTGACTGTCTACCTTCTGAAATTGATGCAAATAGTGGAAGAGGTTTATTTTTAATACATCACTGTTTTGACGATGTACGTTGGAGTCGTCGTGGGAACCGTCTTCAGCTTGCCTATAGGCGATCTATCGAGAATTAACGCTTTGGGCAGCTTGGAGCCTTTATCTCATGTTTAATCCATCGCATAGATTGATTAATTAGGTCTTCTACATCTGAGCGCTTTCCAGCGGAAATTAATTGAACTAATGCACCAGACAATAGTTCGGCTGCTCTTCTATCAGAATCTCCTTTCAGTTGGTGCCAATTATTTTCATTAAGGCTTAGCAAAGCATGCAGTTTAATTGCTTTGTCTTTTGAATCCTCAGGCCATTTTGAACTTGTCAAAGTCATATTCAACATTAATTTTCATTATATAGACTTTAATAGGAGAATAAATCTTTTCTTTTATTCTTAATGTATGGTTTTGTATTCCATTTGAAATTTCTCTGGGTTCAGACTGTTATATGCTCTATTAAGCAAGTTGAAAAAATACCGATTAAAGTGGCTATTTTTATTGGTCAAGTTCTTTTTTTGCAGACCATACTCTGGTCATAAAATGTGATTCTGCAGTGATAAATTTAAAACCACTTTCTATTAGCATTGCATTTATATCATCATTTATATAATCATAATAAAATGGTTCATGGAAGACCTTATTGAAATCTTCCAAAATTTTTGAAAATTGAGGAGAGTCGGCAATTTGAATAGAGTCAGCCAGGATTAAGACCCCTCCAGGTTCTAATACTCTCCAGCATTCTTTTAGTACATTTTTTCTTGCGCTCCTTGGAAGTTCATGTAGAAGGAATACGCAAGTTACTGCTTGCATACTTTCATTTGCAAAAGGCATCTCTTCTGCATTTCCTCTTACTAGTTGAGCTAGATATTTGCCATGATTATTTAGGTATCGACTTGCTTGTTTTAAGTAGGATTCTGAAAGGTCGATCCCTAGCAACTCAACTTTATTGAGTGCCGCTCTAATTTGTTTAAGGGAGCGGCCAGTTCCTGTTGCTACATCAAGAACTCTTAATTTTTCTTGGGGTCTATTCTCAAATGTTTTAAGGCCTATCTTTAAGGGTGCAATTATCCTCCTTCTCATTGAGTCTGCAGTTCCATTAAAGAGAATCTCTACTTGTAAGTCATAAAGTCCAGCCGAGTGATCACTCAAATAACCATCAGTTTGATGATGGAAATTTTGAAGGTAATAATCTGGATATACTTCTTTGTTGATTTTTGAAGGCATATCTCTTGTTTGTTTGGTTTTTCTTCTTTCCCAAGTAGATGGTAGGTCCAGCCATATCAATGGGTATCTTGCGGCCCATTCCAGCCATGGAGCATCAAATAATTGACTTTTTGGGTAAAGACCTTGATCGGCTTCTTGCCAGTCAATCTTCTCCAAAGCTTCAATTGATCTGCGTAGTTCATTTAACTGTTCAACAGATATTGGATCTATAGAAGGAATTGCTTCAGGGGCTATTAGCTCCATTAATTTAGTGCTTAGCTGTTTGTGAGCTAGTCCAGCGAGGCTTTTCCCTTGCTGAAGAGTTTTATAAGCTAGTTTTGTGAAGTTAGTTTCTGCCATAGTTTTTATGGGACTAGCACCTCGTGCTATTGGATTCTACTTTGGTTAATGAAGATATATGCTTTTGGAAATACTTCCTTAAGTTCAAGTATAAAGGGAACTAATCGTATGAAAAAAGTGAATTTTTAACTTGCTTCTTCTTATTAATTATGTTTGGGCAATATCTTTTTGGTATTACCATTAGCAAACATTGTATTTCATGCCAGTTGAAGTAAGGTTCAACAAGTCTTAGATCGTCTTGCTCATTCTCAAGCAGCATTGCTATTTCAATGGACTTTTTGCATGCTCTAATGTAATTTTGACTACTTAGATATTTTGACAAGCTTTGCATGCCTTTGCTGAATAAAGATATTCAATCTTTTGCTTTTGATTTGCAGAAATTAAGAATAAAAGTCAGAGATAAGACCTGACTTTTATTCTTAATTGATTAGTTATCTCTTTGAATATTTCTTAAGCGTCGTAATACATTACAAACTCATGTGGGTGAGGCCTTTGTCTCAACTGTTGAACTTCTTCGTATTTAATTTCAATCCAATTATCTATAAAGTCTTTTGTAAATACCCCACCTTCAGTTAGATATTTGTGATCTGATTTGAGGCAGTCAAGTGCTCCATTTAGTGAAGATGGCACTGTTGCAATATTTGCAAGTTGCTCTTCTGGAAGCTCGAATAAATCAACGTCAACACCATCGCCAGGGTCAATTTGATTCTTGATCCCGTCAATTCCAGCCATCATCATTGCGCTAAATGCTAGGTATGGGTTTGCCATAGCATCTCCTGGCCGAAACTCAAAACGTTTTGCTTTAGGGCTTGGTCCTGTTAAAGGAATTCGCACTGCTGCTGAACGGTTGCCTTGTGAATAAACCAAATTAACGGGAGCTTCGAAGCCTGGGACTAGTCTTTTGTAGCTATTTGTTGTTGGGTTTGTAAAGGCAAGGAACGAGGGGGCGTGTTTAAGTATTCCGCCGATATACCATCTAGCTGTTTGAGAAAGATTTGCATAAGTACCTTCTCCAAAGAATAGTGGTTGACCACTTTTCCAAAGACTTTGGTGTACATGCATGCCAGTGCCATTATCATTAAAGACTGGCTTAGGCATAAAAGTAGCAGTTTTTCCATATTTCTTGGCTACATTTCTAACTACATATTTATATGTCATGACATTGTCAGCAGCTTGAATTAACTCAGCAAATTTCATGCCTAATTCATGTTGACCTGCGCCTGCAACTTCATGGTGATGTTTTTCAATTGGTATTCCAAGCTGACCCATTTGTAGTAACATCTCTGACCTTATATCTTGTGCCGTGTCATTGGGAGCTACAGGAAAATAACCTTCTTTTATTTGTATTTTGTACGCAAGGTTCCCTCCTTCTTCAATTCTTCCTGTATTCCAAGGTGCTTCAATCGTGTCAACGCTATAAAAGCAACCTCCTTCGCTTGAGTTGTATCTGACATCGTCAAACAAGAAAAACTCAGGCTCGGCACCGAAGAAGGCTGTATCAGCAAGTCCTGTACTTGCTAGGTGCTTTAAAGCTTTTTGAGCCAGAGCCCTTGGACAACGAGAATATGGCTCGCCACTTCGTGGTTCTTGAATTGAACAAATTAAGCTGAGAGTCTTATGCCTGTAAAAGGGATCTACCCAGGCTGTGTTTGCATCTGGAACCATTGCCATATCTGATTCGTTAATTGCCTTCCAGCCACGAATTGAGGATCCGTCAAAGGCAAGTCCAGTATTGAAGGATTCTTCATCAACCATGTCTGAAGTCACGGTTAGATGTTGCCATTTCCCGTGGAGGTCTGTGAATTTCAGATCAATAAGTTCGATGCTTTCATCCTTTATTTGACGAAGGACTTCTTGCGGAGATTTACCCATGGGATTTTTGCTTCGGCTATGAGAACAATATTCAAAACTAGTTAGCGTCTCAAACTAGTTTTGTATCAACTGGTACCATTTTAATTATTCTCTGCTAATTCTTTTTGATTGCCTTTTTAAGCAAGACTTTTGAATCAGCAACTGGTTTCAAAATTTAAGATGGTGTTATAACCCATTGCAATCTCTCAAAGATTTTTCGCGGCTTAATGCATGCCTGTTTAGGCTCACAATTAATTGATTTCGATCAGGGCCCTGGTGACAACGCAAACCTTTTTCCCTGTAGCACAAAACCATCACAAAGCTTTTGGATCTTTATCTGTTCCAAAGAGGCTTTTGCTTGGCCCTGGACCATCTAACGCTAATCCAGAAGTGCTCCAGGCATTGGCATTTCCTCCTGTTGGACATCTTGATCCTTTTTATGTTCATTTAATGGGTGAGGTGCAAGAGTTGCTGAGATATGCGTGGCAAACAGATAATCGACTAACTCTTCCTATGAGTGGTACTGGTAGTGCTGCTATGGAGGCAACAATTGCAAATTCTGTTGAAGTTGGCGACAAAGTCTTGGTTGCCATAAAAGGTTATTTCGGTCATCGATTGGCTGATATGGCTGATCGCTATAAGGCAGAAGTTAAAACAATAGGAAAATCTTGGGGGGAGGCTTTTACTCTTGAGGAGATTGAGTTGGCTCTAATTAAGCATCGTCCATCAATATTTGCCTTGGTTCACGCAGAAACCTCAACTGGTGTTTGTCAGCCAATGGATGGGATTGGTGATCTATGTAGAAAATATGATTGCCTTTTACTTTTAGACACAGTCACCTCACTTGGAGGTGTGCCTCTTTTCTTGGATTCTTGGGGCGTAGATCTTGCTTACAGTTGTAGTCAAAAGGGCTTAAGTTGCCCCCCTGGACTAGGTCCTTTTACCATTAGTCCAAGAGCTGAAGAAAAACTCCACGCACGTAAAGGCAAAGTCCCTAATTGGTATTTAGACGTTTCACTTCTAAATAAATACTGGGGAAGTGACCGCGTCTATCACCATACTGCGCCTGTAAATATGAATTTTGGTATTAGGGAAGCACTTCGTTTGCTATCTGAAGAAGGGCTTGAAAATGCTTGGAACCGGCACAAAATGAATGCTGAAAGACTTTGGAGTGGTTTGGATAGCTTAGGGATCCAAATGCTTGTTGATGAAGACTTGCGCTTGCCTACTTTGACTACTGTTTGTATTCCAGAAGGTATCGATGGGAAGGCATTTACAATGCATTTATTAAATAATCATGGCATTGAAATTGGAGGAGGCTTAGGAGATCTTGCTGGTAAGGTTTGGAGAATTGGTTTAATGGGATACAACTCGACTCAAGAGAATGTAGATACTCTTCTGAATCTTTTTGATACAGAATTGCCAACCTTTAGATCGAAAACTTCCTCTGCTGCTTGAACCAATCTCTTAGCTGATTACTAGCTTCTATTTCCATTATTCCACCTTTAACAATCATGTAATGGTGTGCACTTTTATCTTTAGAGAGGTCAAGTACTCCGCCTAAAGCACCTTTTTTTAAGTCAGAGGCTCCAAATATGACTTGTCCCATTCTCGCTTGAATCAATGCCCCAGCGCACATTGGACAAGGTTCAAGGTTAACTATTAATGTGCACTCATTAAATCGCCAGTCATTTTTTATTAAAGATGCCTGTCTTAGTGCAATGATTTCTGCATGAGCAAGGGGATTCCTCGATTTTTGTCTCCCATTGCTTCCATGTCCTATGCAATGTCCATTTTCATCTAGTACTACTGCTGTTACAGGCACCTCTCCTTTTAAACCGATTGTTCTGGCTCTGGTTATGAGCCGTGACATCCACTCTTCACACTTGATAGTGCTTAGCTCTATTGGTTTAGACAAAGGTCTATCTCTTAGGTAATGCTTGATCAAACAATGCCATTGACAAGAAAAATGAAACTTGTTTGTTTTTGCTCTTGACTGGCAATACTCACATACAGCCAGATTCTTCATTAAAACCGTTTGCATCTCCTGATCATTTAGATCCACAATTGCAATCGTTTTTGGAGGAGGCCAGCACTCGTCTTTGTGAGTGGCTCGCGAATGCGGGTAAGAGTGGTCCTTTGCCATCGTTGAGTGTGATGCCTGAAGTCGCACCATCTCTCAACGGTCTCTCAAAACAGTCTTTATTAGATGACCTTCAGTTGGTGATGGAAGGTGCTTATCAACCTTCTCATCCAGGGGCATTGGCTCATTTAGACCCACCTCCATTAACAGCCTCAATTGTTGCGGATCTAATTTGTGCTGGACTTAATAACAATCTTTTAGCAGAAGAGCTATCTCCTAGTTTGTCAAGGCTTGAAAGGCAGCTTTGTCAATGGTTTGCTGAACGTATTGGTTTTTCAATGCAATCTGGAGGTGTTGCCGCAAGTGGTGGAAGCCTTAGTAATTTGATGGCATTAGTCGTTGCTCGTTACCACTCAGGCTTAAACAATGATAAGGAAGCTGTAGTTTTAGTTAGTGAAGATGCGCATGTTTGTTTTGCAAAAGCAATTCGAGTTATGGGTCTGCAAAATGACGCACTTCAAAAAGTCGCGACCAATCAAGATGGTCAGATTTCAATAGAATTACTTCAATCTCAATTAAATAAACTTAGATCTCAAAGTAAAAAATGCTTTGCAATAGTTGCAACTGCAGGAACTACTGTCAGAGGAGCAATTGATCCATTGCTTCAACTAGCTGACATTGCTAAAAAAGAAGGAATTTGGCTACATATTGATGGAGCCATAGGAGGGATATTTGCGATCTCACAGAAGACATCTCCAATGTTAAATGGCATTTCGAAGGCTGATTCAATTACCCTCAATCCACAGAAGCTGTTAGGAATTACAAAGACATCTTCTTTATTGTTAGTAGCCAATAAATCTAATTTAACTTCTACATTTTCAACAGGCCTTCCTTATATTGAGCCTTCATCGGGAGAGGAAGCACATGGTGGTGAAATTGGACTTCAGGGTACTAGAGCTGGTGAGGTGTTAAAACTTTGGTTGGGATTGCGTCAACTAGGTGAGGTAGGGATAGATCAATTATTAGAGAATTCTATTTCACGCCGTATTTTCTTTGAGGAACAACTTGACCCTTCTAAGTTTAATATTATCAGTGGACCATTACATTTAATTTCGTTTACTCCAAAAGAATTAAATATTAAACAGTCAAAGAGCTGGTCAATTGAAACTCGACAGAAATTATTGGATAATAAATTTATGCTATCTAGACCTAATCATGATGCTAGGTATTATCTCAAGGCTGTAATGGGTAATCCTCATACAAAAAAGGTACACTTGATTCAATTAGCAACTTTGCTCAATAGATCTGTAGGATTATAACTTTATGGGTAAATCTAATCCAAACTTAAAAGAACGTTGGTTAGCAATCATTACAGGTGCTTTTTCTATATTAATTGCACTTATATATTTAGTCTTGATTACTGTTCTTGATGCTCGTGGCCCGATGCTTCCGCCTCCCCCTGAGGCCTTGGGCGCGGTGGCAGTTGCCTCCTAGGATCTTTTTGTAGAGGTTCAACAATTCTCCGAATTGCCAATTCCATAAATTTCTTTAGAGATGATTCACGTTTACCCAAATTGTAATGATGTTGGACAACTTCTTGAATTCCACCATCTCCCCAATCTTGATCTTGTTGGAAGTAGGTAATGAATGAGGCTCCTGCTATTCGTGTTAGCCAAGCTGCGGCAATACCTTGTATCGATTTACCCACAACATATGTTGGAAGAGTAAGGCTTAATGCAGAGCTGAGTAGTGCAACACCTCCTTTGACAACTCCTAGCCCTGCAAGGGTTCGTCCTGCGGAGACAGTTAGCTCTTGTGCGCGTTCTTTTGTAAGCCTGACGCCATAAATACGAGCTATCTCTATTACCATCTGCGCGTTTACTGCGGCTGTTCCTAGAAGATCTATTCCTGGTAGTGGTGTTGCAATTATTACTCCGCTACTGATCCAGCTATATCGATCTATGCATTTCTTTGCCAGCGTCCGCCTTTGACTATCAAGTAATACTCGGCCTTTTTCTCCGAGATTGCTGCATTGAAGAAGGATGTTGTCTGCGAGTAGCTCTTCTCCATCTTCATGAAGCACTTTTGCTAATCGCCTCAATAATTTGCCCACTTCTGCAGGAGGTTGCCATGGCTTTTGGCCTGGTATTGGAACTGATTGAGGAGATGCGCAGCAAGAGATTATGTCTTCAGGATTGAGTAATCCTCTGCAGTGTCCCCTTAACAATGTAAGAAGTTTGCGCTCTTCATCTTCTCCGCGTAGATCGCACTTATTAAGAACAAGTAAAAGTCGCTTCCCTAAGTTTGCAAGACTGTTTATGGCATCAAGTTCGGCTGAACGAAGGTCACTATCAACTACGACAATCATGAGGTCTGCTTTGCTGGCCTGTAGACGGGCTTCTTTCTCACGCTTTAGTCCGAACTGGCCTGCTTCTAGGATCCCAGGTGTATCAATTAGTTGCAACCCACGCTCTAGACTCTTAAGTCTTAGTCGATATGATTTGCTAGTTTTTGTAGATCCCATATTGGCGCCAACTATTCCAACAATTTCGTTTAATAAGGCCCTTATTAGCGATGTTTTACCGCTTGAACCTGTTCCAAAAACTACGACTACTAGATCTCCTCTTGCAAGCTCATTCTCTACACGTTTTCTCTCTTGCTTAAGGCCTTCAGCGGCAACAGTGTCGTTTAACCTTTTCAGAATTTGGTCAAGACTTTCTAAGCTCTGCTTTGCTGCATGGTGTCGGCTTAGGGGTGTAAATTTCTTGGGTTGTGTTTCATTGCTTTTATTAGTCAACTTCTTTAGATAACCTTTCCACTTTGACCAATCTGCTTGTAGGAGAAGAGCTATTAAAAGACCTGCAAGAAGAAGAAGAACTGGATTGACTATCCAGTATGGGAGAAAGTATTCAAGAGAATATCTAAGTTCATTAATTAAGCGAAGAAATGCTCCTATTAATGCTCCGAAAAATAGGAGTACAGTAATTGCACCGCAAATAAATAGTAGTAGCTTCTTACGATTCATCGGATGTATTTTTCGTTTACATTAGAATGCAATCTTAGGTATAAGCCAATAAATCTTAAGAAACATTTTTATTATTATATTTGTCTATGCTTTCAATTAAAAGAAGCAATACAGCGACATTGATCGCTATGTCTGCCACATTGAATATTGGGAAATTAATTGGTGCCAATTCAATAAAATCATTTACATAACCGAGCCTCCAGCGATCTATACCATTACCTACACAACCTCCTAAAAAAAATGATAAAGCTAAACCTTTCCACAAAGGTAAACGTTTTCGATGCCATATCCAAGCGATTAATCCAACAGATACGCAGAGGCTTAAAATACCTAACATAGGCGTGGCATCAGTAAATAAACTAAATGCTGCTCCAGTATTTCTAATTAAACGTATATTAACTATATATGGAATAACATTTATTGTTGAATTTGTATTTATCAGATTAATAACAGTGTATTTAGTAATTTGATCGAAAAGAATTATCAGAATACTAATTATATATATTGATTTTTTGTTTAGGACGTATCTAGTCATTCGATAAAAAGCAAAAACCTTAGTGCCAGCGATAGCAATCCTATCGCTGGACAAAGGATTATTTGTGCTGGTAAAGGAACAATTGAATAACTAAAAAGTAGGGCAGGTAGCGGTTCAGTCCAAATGTTCATAGTCGAGCCAATTAAAAGGTATAGCATTCCCCAGGATTGCAACAAAAGAACTCCGCAAAAAGCACATAGTGTTAGATAAATCAGATTATTAGCATCCATTTTTTGTGCAAGACGACCACTTAGCCAAGCAGCAGGTAAGAATCCTGTTAAATATCCAAATCCAGGGGTTGTTATATAGCTAAGACTTCCGCCACCATGAAAGACTGGCAGTTGCCATAGGCCAATAGTCAGATAAGCGATTGAAGCTATTGCTGCTGCTCTAGGGCCGCAAACAAGAGCTGTTATTAATAAGCACGGCACTTGCCAGTTGCTCGGCAGATTCAATATTTTTATTGGGAAGTCCAGTTCAGGGATGATTAATGCTGAAGGAATCAAACCTCCTACAAGGATCATCATGAGACCAGCTACAGCCCCGCTCCAAATAGCTAATGCCCGCACAGTGGGAATACAGCTATCCTCCATCCTGCATTAGGAAATTAGTAATTACTAGCTTTATGGATTTTTCTATTGGTGACAAAGTATTCCTCGCAGTGCCTGTTCCTTATTTGAAGACAGCAGACACAATGCCAATGCTTCGTCCCCCCGACCTTGTCTCTCAAGACGAGACTGGGCAAATTGTTGGATTGAACACTTTAAATACAGCAGAGGTTCGATTTAGGCGTGGAACATTTTTAATTCCTCTTAACAATCTTTCAAAAAATGTTTTGAATGATGATAGTGACCTTTCTTAGTTTCTAAAAGGACTTGAAGTGTTCCTCCCACTTTTTCGCTAAATGGTTAATTGTTTTCTCCGGGCCACATAGACTTAAAAGAGGTTCATTAAGATATTTTCTCGCGACATTCTGGATGTCTTTACTGCTTATATTTTTAATCTCTTCTTTGCTTTTGATGTCGTAGTTATCCTTTAGACCAAGTGAATATAATTGAACTTTTCTTTCTGCACGTTGATTGACAGTTTGTGCATTATGGGCCATTTGTCCGCAAAACTTTCCTCTTGCTAGTTCTAACTCTTCATCTGAAAGTGGACGATCTTTTAAGTCATCCCATGTTTTTATTAATAGTTCAAGTGTCAGTAGAGATTTCTCTACACTAGTAGATATATGGATTAGGAATGGTGAAGCACCTTGTCTTGAAGGATGGTGAATCCCTACATCATAAGCAACTCCATGTTCCTCTCGAAACTTTCTAAAAAGAAGACTAGACATCCCTGAGCCAAGATGAGTCCCAAGTAGACGTAATGGAAGATCATCTACATGTCCATGCGGAACTGTTGCTTCTCCCATCATTAGAACTATTTGTTCGGTTGATTGTGGCTGTAAACTGATATTTGAGGATTTTTTTATTTCTTTATTAAAGAATTTTATTTTCTCTAATGGAAAGATCTGCTTTGTTTGTTGATTTATTAGTTGATTAAAGGGTTCGACTTCTTTTAAGTAATCTTCTAAATTATTTGGTAATGATCCTGCAATAACCATTATCTTATTTCTTTCTTTTAGCCCCGTGCCTATTGGCAATAATTCTTTTCGCGTTATTGTTTTTACATCATCGATTAGGCCAAGAGGGTCGTGCCCATAAGGCCCATTTCCATATGCTAGCTGACGCCAGCCATCAAAAGCTAATTGGAATGGGTTTTCCTTATGTCTTTGTAGAGCTTGTAAACTTAACTCTCTCTCTAACTTTATTTGCTCAGAATTAAGATGTGCATTAGTGATCATCCAACCAAGAATTGGAAGCAGTTGATTTGCATCCTTATTTATACATTTGAGACTTATAAGTAATCCATCCTCAAGTGCATCGCAACGCAATCCGGCACCACATCCTTCTACTAGGTTGCCTAGATCAATGTTATTAAATGGACCGCATCCTCTAGTGGCAACAGATGCTAATAGATGATGAGCACCTTTTTTTCCATGACGGTCTTTACTGCTTCCTCCTTTTATCCATATTTTAGCGGCTAATATTCCGGGCGAATTGATTGGTTCCAGTATGATTTTCATTGAATTAATGTTGGATTTAAATTGGGCGAGTAATTAAAGTGCAACTTTGTTCAGGTTGTAATTTTATGAACATCTCATCTCTAAGTTTATTTGCTGACCAATACTTGATGTGATTGAGAGGGTCTAATAGTTCCTGATTCCGTTGCCAAAGAGTTTGTGAACCTGCTAGGCCTGCGACTTGACTAACTGCTTCTAAATTGAAGAAAAGTCCATTCTTGACAAGATGACATGCTCTAGTTACTTCTTGTTCTTTTGGCAATGAAATAAGACTTTGTTTGAGCACTTTGTGAATCTCCATTTCCACATTCTTTAAGTATTGTTCTTGGCAGTATGCCTCTAGTAAAACAAGTCCACCCTTTTCTAATGAAGTTACATCCATATCTATGTATTCAACTATTTGAAGCTCTTCTCTAAGACGTTGGACTAATCGACTACGTCTTCCTTCTGCAAGTAATGATGTGGCAATGTCCGCCCCCATGACAATTAATTGTTCTTCTGCAGGGGGTAAAGGCCAAGCCATTAGCAATCTTGATGATTCGAGTCTTGCTATTTGATTTTCATGTCGCCCACTCTTGAAATCAAGAATGGAAGTGTTGTTTTCCGATTTATTCCCTACTGGCTTATTTTTTAGTTCGGATAGAAGGCTGTTTTCGATTATGCTTTCTATGTCATTTGGAATAGCTCCAGCA
>QCGF01000001.1 GCA_003278175.1 Prochlorococcus sp. AG-363-P15 | reverse complement strand
TGCTTTTCAATAATCGTTGCTCCTCGTGAGGCCGCAGCAAGACAAGTTAGATTGCCTTCTGTATGGTCTGAATAGCCAACAGGACCAGAAAAAAAAGACTTAATCTTATCAATGACTTTAAGGTTGACTAGTTCTTTTGGTGTTGGATATACAGTTACACAATGGAGAATAGCTAATTCCTTACATCCTGCTTTAGATAAGCAAATGGCAGCATCTTTTATCTCATCAATTGTATGCATACCAGTAGACAATATAACTGGTTTCTTTGTATAAGCTATTCTTTCGAGATATTGAAAATTACCAAGTTCTCCTGAACCTATTTTGATAGCAGGAATATCTAATTCATTAACAACATAATCCAAAGCCGACTCATTGTGAGCAGTACAAAGAAAAGGTAAGTGATTTTTCTTGCAAAGATCCGCCATATATTTAATGACATCATCATTGACTTCTTTCGATGCAAGTCTGTCTTGCCAGTCCTTATCGATAGAACTTACTAATTGATCCGTATAATAATGTTGAGTCTTAAATGCATCTACTCTTGCATTTCTTGACATTTCAACCAATGGAGGAATATTAGATTCTTTACCAAGGTGTGAAACTCCTGCCTCAGCAATAATATAAATAGGTTGGCTTTCACCTATCAATCTCTGACCTATTTTAATAGTCGATGGAAACTCTCGCAGACAATCCATTTATTTCGAATTCCACTTTACAGTTGGTTCAATATTAGCTCGATCGATTCGGTGTTGATATTTAGTAACAACATCTATCATTCTTTGGATAATTTTATTGTCAAGATAAGTTGGCACGAGACCTAAATCATGAAGTCCTGTATGTCTTGCATTAAAATAATGTTCTTCTGCCTCTGCTCTGGGGTTTCCATATTCTCCTATGGAGACATCCAAACCAAGTCCTTTGCCTGCTTCTACTACTTTCTGAGCTAGTTGATAAACGCTAAAGGTTTCAGTAAATTGATTGAAAACTCTAAATTCTCCTGCATTTGCTTCATTATTAATCGCAAGCTCAACACATTTCAATGTGTCTTTAATATTTAGCATGCCTCTTGTTTGTCCACCCTTTCCATAAACAGTAAGTGGCATGCCCAAAACAGCTTGAGCTACAAACCTATTTAATACCGTTCCAAAGTATTCATCATAATGAAAGCTTGTATTTAAATCATCATGCAAAATAGTTTCATCAGTCTCAATCCCATAAACGATTCCTTGATTCAAATCAGTCACTCTTAAATTCCATATCCTACAAGCAAATTCCAAATTTGCAGAATCATGAACCTTACTTAAATGATAAAATGAAGGAGGCCTTTTAGGATATAAAACTCTATCTTTCCTACCATTATGTTCAACATCTAACCAACCCTCTTCGATATCTATATTTGGTGTTCCATATTCACCCATAGTACCTAACTTAATTATATGAATGTCAGGATTGTGCCGTTGAATAGCAAACATTAAATTCAATGTTCCTAGAATATTATTTCTTTGTGTCTCTAAACAAGAATTCCTTGTTACCATTGAATAAGGCGCTGATGGTTGTTCTGCATAATGAATAATTGCTTGAGGATCAAAATTCGAAATCGTGTTATATACAAATCTGCTATTTTCTGAAATATCGCCTATAAAAGATTTAATTTTCAACCCTGTAATTTCATTCCAAAAATCAATTCGCCTACGCAAAGATCTTATTGGAATCAGAGGCTCTACTCCTACTTGAGCCTCCCAGTATCTTTTAATCATATTGTCAACAACAGCCACTTCAAAACCTTGCTTAGATAAATACATCGCTGTAGGCCAGCCTAGGTATCCATCACCTCCAAGGATTAGAACTCTCATTGCTGCAATTAAACCTGATCTATCTTAACAGCTCCAAAATTCAAAAGTGATTCGGCCAGAATAAGATCCTCTTTTGTGTCTATATCAATATTATATGGCCAATCTATCTCTATATAAGTGGATGGGGGTGAAAAAAATGTTCCACCATTAATAATATTCGATGTTTTAGAAATAAGTAAATTCCCTAATGAATAGTAATTAGGCTTTAATTGCTTATTGTAAGCCTTCTGACGATAACTCTTAAAGACAAATTCCACCTTGTCATCAACAATCTGTCTCTGATTCCAAGCATGATAATGATGGGGGACTTTAATAATAGTTTGTGCGGTCAAAAATTCTTTATTAGAATCTAATCTTTTTGCTAAAAGTTGGATATGCTTAGGAAGAATAAAAGGACTAGTTGGTTGAATTAAAGCTATATATTCATGCAATATTGATTGTCTTCCTAAGTATTCCCTAACTACATCATGTATGTCAACTAAGTCGCCTGATAGCTCTTTACTTCTAATGTCTACTGATACACCTTTATGACTAGCAATATCAGCTATGGCAGCATCATCTGTTGAGCAAATTATTTGATCAAATATGGCTGACGAAAAAGATGCATCGATACAATATTCAATTAAGGGTCTACCTGCAAGCAAAGCAATATTCTTCTTGAGTAAACCCTTAGAACCACCCCTGGCAGGAACAAAACCTAAGATTTTCGATTGCATATGCTACACAAAAAAGTAATTTTAAAGCAAATAACCTAATCTAGTTTAGTCTTTAAATTAACACCTACAAGATAATCTTAACTAAAGTGAGTTAGGCAAGAACGGTTGGCAATCCGTAGGATAAAGTTTTAAGTTTTAATTTACTGTTGATCTCTATTTCAGCTATATGATCAGCTATTTGTCGTCCAGCATTTCCTTCTCCATAATAATTCTCACACTCTTTAACTTGCTTTTGATAGTTTACATCATTTAAAGCATAATTTATAGCATTAGATATTAATTCTTTGTCATGTCCAACATGTATAATATTTTTAGCGGCTATTCTATTATTTTGCCTCCTTCCTATATTTATAGTCGGTAATCTAAAGCAAGTTGACTCTATAATACCTGCGGAACTATTGCCTATAAATATATCCGCTATACTTTGCAAACCCCAAAATAATGGCGCTTCTAAATTAGAATATATCTTTATATCAAGTAAATTCTTATATTCATCCAATGCTCTAACGATTCCTTCATATCCAGAATCGCTACAAGGCCTAATTGCAATTAATTGCATATTTAGCCTCTTTAGAGCTTCTAACGTGATCTGCATTTGTGAATAAGATTGTTCGGGCTCAGTTGTTTCTGAATGTTGAAGAAGAATACCAATCTTCTTTCCCATTTTAATCCCCAATTCAGATATCACTTTGTCACGTGAGTAAAAATTTCCTCTCATAATCTCATCAATATGGCAATCTCCTACATTAATAATTCTCCAATTTTCTTCGCCCATTTTTTCGATATTTAATGAACTCCATTTATTAGAAGTATAATGCAAATGTGAAAGCTTAGTAATAGCATGCCGCATTTGCTCATCTAAAGATCCACTTACATCCCCACCCTGAATATGAGCAATAGGAATTCCTATTGTCGTAGCAGCCAGAGCTGCTGCCAAAACCTCACCCCTATCACCATAAAGAACACATATGTCCGGTTTTGTATCTTCAAGAGCCTTTGAGACTCCTTGTACGCAAGTTCCAAGTGAAATTGCCCGATCAAGTGGGAGAGATCCTTTTTGATGAAGATCTATCTCAATATGTACCTCAAATTCCTTACGTATCTCAGTCACTGTATATCCAAAATCTTGATTTAAATGTTGATCAGTTACAGCTAAAATTAATTCTATTTCTGGATGCTCTAACATTCGTCTTAGCATAGGTTTCATAGCACCAAAGCCGCCTCTTTTTCCAGTCAATACAAAAACCCGTCTCATTCTTTGAGCAACATTAGAATACTAGTATAGCCTAAGCAACAAGCTTAAAGGGTTAAACATGCAATAGTTAGAAGAAGAAGAATTTCAATTTTTATTTATAGGCATATAATGAATTCAATCTCCATTTAATAAGTTTTAATCTTTTAAAATTTAATCTAAATAACATAATGCTAGTTAATTAGATTTACTCTTTTCCAGCCTAGTGATTTGACGGTCAATATTCATTTCAACGATAATATCAGCATCTATCGTTTGCAAGTTAACTTGAGGGATAGATGCTTCTATCATACGAATAAATGACTTTAGTAGATTACCTTTTAAAGAAAAACCTCTTTCAATTTCCATATTACTTTCTTGTTCAGTTTTCCATGTTCTAGTGAAATGAAATTGTGATGCTTTTAAATGCCATATCCGATCAAATTTATTCCAGATTGGTTGGTACTTTTGCAAAGATTTCTGCACAACTAGTCTATACAACTTTTCACTTTCGGAAAGTGGAGGGACAATCATTTCTTGAGGTTGAGATTCTAATAAATTTGCTTTGCTTAAAGAACAACCTAAAAACCATCCTTCAATAATCAAAATCCTCGGGCGGGAGCGACGCCATCCACTCCTATCTCCCAGTCCATGCCTTAGTGACTTATCAAATTGAGGTGCATTCAACTCACCCTGTTTAATCCAAGAATTTATAGTCTTTTCAATAAGTTGAATCGAATGACTTCCTGGTAAAGCTCTTGGAACATTCCATGGGTTTCCAGCTATTTCTTGTGCCATCTGAGTGGAAGGAAAATAAAAGTCATCCATCGAAATGACTGTTACTGGCCATTTCAACTCATGTGATACTGCCTCAATCCATCTTCCGAAAGTGCTCTTTCCACATCCAGGTAATCCAGAAATTCCAAAAAGCATTGGTTCCTTTTCTTGGAGCAAATTTCTCTCGATATCAGAAAGGAACGGTAGGCAAAGACCCCAAATCCAATCATTCTTAAAGGTAAAAGGTAAAGCAGAAGAAGCAAGATTAAGACCGCGACGGTTTAACCAATGATCTAGCCAAGAAGCTGGATCAGTCCACCCAAAATCAAATATTAGACTTTCCAAATCATCTCTATTGAAAAGAATTTCAGGGTCTATCGGTGAAGACCAAGGTGAAAGCAAGAAGCAGTTGTCTGGATGTCTATCGATGTCTGAAACAAAATAAAGAAGCTATTAATCTTAATTGAAAAGGCTAGAAGCAACCTTTAAATATCCAAATTTATTCTTCTAAATTTGACTGGACTCTATAAGCTCTGATCAAAGGAAATTGTACTAGTGGCCAATAAAAAGAATTTGATATAAGTAGTTATAACTAAAAGAACCATTTGAAAAACGATTGCGAAGGCTTAACTTATAGAACGGTTTCCAAAGGTTTCAATATTGCCATGAAGCGCCCAAACACGTTCAAATTGGGCATAATAGATTTTGTAGCAACCGCTACCAAAAAAACGTTCACCCCACTACAACGTGAGGCGCAGTTCGACCCAAGCCAAGGAACGGGGACTTGGGCCGCTAATCGGACTCTGAATTATGACCACACTTCTTTATCGTGGACATAGCTATGCCCAGCACAAAAACCAAGTTGATCCAAAGCATTGTGTTGAATTGACCTATCGTCGCGAGCACTACAACACTTGTCGAGAAGCTGCCAGACAAGATCTGCATCCTGAATTAACCTATCGTGGAGTGCATTACATAAAATAAGTACAATAAGAACTCAATCAACAGCCCTCATTAGTAAGAGGGCTGTTGAGCATGAATAAATTAGATTCTAATCAATAAGACTAGAAGCTAATAAGCTTGATTGTTATTTTACATGAAACAAATACTGTGGATTTTTTGCAAAAATAATTTTCAGGAGCACTATAAAAATTTAATTGAGAAAATAACCAATAGAAGGATAATTATTTGGTGAATAAAACGTCTAATGTAAATCTGAATAAAGTTAAATGCTTCTTAAGTTTATATAAATAGGTAATTAGCAAAGAAATCTATAGCTAAATAGAATACTTCTCAGCAGAAAAAGTATTATTTTTAGGTGGTCTTATAGCTTTTCTTACAACAATTTACTAGCCAACACATAAGCCGATATTGTAATGAGACATTTTAGAAAATCCTGTATGTACTATCTCATCGTTCATTGAGAAAAGAAATACATTCCTAAAATGTTTTTCAAGTTGAGTCTTGAATTCATCTTGAGTCATACAAGAAATATGACCTTTCTTACTTTGAATAGACGCCCATTTTTGACTTTCGATAGAAGGACACCCTATAATTGCTACGGCATTTTCTAAAAGGCTATTACGTATATTATCAAGAAATAGCTGATATCCTGAGATAGGAATATGCTCTAACACATCTAAGCAAACACAGGCATCATATTTCTGTTTCATTGGTCCTTGGCGCAACATATCATGGAGATAAAAATTAACAGGCCATTTTTCTGATTTCTTAGATATTGCATCTTCAATTAATTCATCGTCAACATCAATACCTGTAACTTTATTAACAGCTTGTCTTAAAATTCGTGTTGCAAATCCATCGCCACAGCCAACTTCTAATACACTATTTTTTCCAGCTATCATTTTTGCTGCAAATTTATATCTTGCAAATAAAAATGCCAATCTCTTTGGATCATCATAATAAGCCCAAGAAACTCCAATCCCCATTTTTTGATGACCTTTGCCTTCCTCTCTCATCAATTCCAATACGCTCTTATAATGCGATTCCTTCCTGGGTGTACCAATTAAAATATCTTCATCCATAAGAGGTTAAGAATTAAATGTTGTTTTTAATATTATAATGCATAGCTTGTATTTAGATAAAAAGCTCAAAAGTAATCTCAACTGTAAAATTCATTAATTGATTGACTAACATAATCAATCTCATTAAGAGATAATTTTTCATGGACAGGTATACATAATATCTTTTTTACAAGCTCATCTGCATATCTTTTTGATGTATTCGATTGAGAGCTATATAGAGGTTGAGAATGCATTAGAGTACGATGTTGTACTTTAGTTTCGATACCTTTTGAAGTTAAATATTTCTGTAGTTCTTCTCTTTGATTACATATTAATGTATAAGTATAATAAACGTGCCTTTCGTTTCTTTTTAAAGTTGGTTTGATTACTTTGTCTGTAATAGAGTGATCATAATGTTTTGCATTCTTAGCTCTAGGTTGCAATACATTCTTTTCTAATGTTCTAAGTCTTTCTAAAAGAATAGAAGCTTGTAGAGTATCCATCCTATGATTTAAAGATTCAACGATACAAGTTTCCTTATTTATCGTGCCTGCATATCGTAGGATCTTTAAGCGATCATAAATCTCTTCATTATCAGTATAAATAGTTCCGGCTTCTCCAAAAGCACTAAACACCTTCATGGGATTATGACTTATTGCAGATACATCTCCAAAAGATCCACATAGTTTGTTATTACAATCTTTCGCACCAAAAGCTTGAGAACCATCTTCTACTAAATACAAGGAATATTTTTTGCAAATCATTTCTAATGATTCATAATCACATAATCTTCCCGTGAAATCTACGCTAACTATAGCCTTAGTATTAATGGTAATCAGTTTTTCAATTGATTTAACATCGATATTTAAAGAATTATCAATGTCGGCAAATATAGGCTGAGCTTGACACATTTTAATGGCATTTGCAGTAGCTATCCAAGATAATGGAGTAGTAATTATTTCATCACCTTTGGAAATATTGAGTGCCCTCAGTGCAAGAAATAGGGCATCAGAGCCAGATGAGACAGCAAGGCAATATTTACGATTAGTATATTTAGACAATGAATTCTCTAACTCTTCAATCTCTTTACCTAGGACCAATTGTCCATGAGCTAAGACTCTTTTCATTGCACTTAAATATAATTCTTGCTCTCTAACTGGTACACTTAAATTTAGAAATCTTACAATATTTTTCATAGGTTGTTGTTAGTATAAACAAACTGATTTGAATTTAATATCTATTAAAAGGCACTAAGAGATATTGTATCCATGTAAGAATATTATCATACTGCTATGATATCTTCTATCAATCTTTCTCGATTCTGTTGCCATTCTATATCTTTCTTGTATTCAATTATTTCTAAATGTAGAAGCCTTCTAGCCTCCTTGATTGAAGTATTCCATCCTAATGGCAAATGATTAAGTAATTTTTTAGAATATGAATTCAAATGGTGATGACAATTAGTGGCATTAGTCTTAAAATATTTTAAGTTTCTAGTTTGATATTTTTGTAGCACTATAGCAAGCCCTCTAGTAATACTTTCTCGAGACATGTCATACAAATCAACAAAATTCATGTCTTCATTGTATTCTATTTTTTCCTGATAAATTCTATCTCCTGTATCAACATCTTTTTCAACTTTATGTATGGTTATTCCATGTGGATCTCCCAATAATGTACCCCAGAAGATAGGGTAGTTACCTCTATGTAAAGGCAATAGAGAAGGGTGCGTATTGATTGCCAATTTAAATCTTGTGTAGAATTCTAAGGGTATTATTGATGAGCATCTGTCAAGAATGAGGATATCATATTTTTCATTTTCAAATTTTATTTCAGAGCTTTTAATGACTCGAAAAGTAAACTCAAAAGCTCTTATAATATCTTGAATCTTAGCATAAGAGGAACTACTATCTGTAACAAATAGAATACTATCATGCCCCAAAATGCTCATTTCTATTTTACAGCAAGAAAGTATATGATATTATATAATCAATTCTGAATAATTATGCTTGATTCAGATATTTGATGCAAGTGGAGGTCAATTGAAAAATCGGAAAGATGACCAGTCAAAAATTAGGGCTAAGGTAGCATCTTTATCTTTGAGAGCTTGGAAAAGAGCAGGCGTTAAGTCGAAAGAGGCATTAGAATTCATTAGTAGGACTATTGACTATTTATTCATTCCAGTTGCTATTTATTATAATCGAAAGGGTTTTAATTTCTTTGAGGTAAAGGTTTCTGCTTTAGGTCATCATCTTTTTGAACCAGTCGCTATTGCTCTCATCAATAAAAAGAAAAATAAGTGTGATCAAAAAAAGCTAACATTATTAGCAAGTAGAAAAGATGCTTTGGTGCCATATACAAACGAAATACTAAAGCAACAATTTAATATTATTGATAATTATTCATTTTTAAATATAGAGTATTGGCTCGCTCGTAATACTTACTGTGGAATATCTCGGAATAGTAACTACAAAGTTTTTATGGATGCACATTACAAATATAGAAAGGAGTTGAATATCTTCAATCTAGATTATCTGGAAGAAGATCACTCAGTACAGGAGCTAGCACAATATTCTAACCCAGATCAGAGATATATAGTTATGTGGAAACCAAGGTGCTATAGAAGTGAAAAGCATTATCCATCAAGATATAGCGGTATTGAATCAATCAAGACAATTTTGGATAGAATCTATGAAGATGGAGGAATAGTTTATGGTCTATTGTATGGTGCAGCTAAATTGGTTCATCAAGGTCTATTTGACTTAAGAGATATAAGTGATGATTATCTTAGAGAAAAATTTGTATATTATTTAGATTATAAATGCCGTTATGCAATAACCGGACAAACTGGTGGTGGTGTTCCACAATTGATATTTTTGAAACCAATACTTGCATATGATTTAGCTCTGCCTTATTCGCTACATTTTAGTGGTCCTAAAACAATAATAGCTCCAAAACAAGCACTTTATCGAGATGGATCTCCAGTCGATATAAAGACTTTACTAAATCTAAAGAATGAGAAGGAAGTCGATAAATTGAAGATAAATTTCATCAATAATACAGAAAATGATATGACTAAGTTACACCTAGAGCTTCTTAATAGAATGAAAAATTATCCAGTAGAATTTTGTGCTGATAGTTATGCTATGAATAGAGACTGGGGAAATTCGATACCAAGAAATATTTATAATAGCTATGGTTATAGTCAAGTAGCAGACTATTCATACATAAAAAATAAAGCCTCACTGTATCCTCCTTGGAAAAATAGTTCTTTATTAATTTAATTGAGTTTACAACCATGAACAATACAATGGAAAATATCTCTATGAATCTGATACATCTTGGTTTAGATTTTGATAATACAATAGTCATATATGATGAATTATTCTATGAATATGCTTTACAGAAAAAATATATTAAAAATAACATTGAAAAAACTAAAATTGCAGTAAGAAGAGAGTTGATTAATCAAGGAAGGGAAGATATCTTTACTGAACTACAGGGTATAGTTTATGGTAAATTAATAGCTAAAGTACCTATGCAGAAATTTTTAGCTGAATCTCTAAAGTATGTACTAGATTTAGGTGCGAAAGTATCGATTGTGAGTCATAAGACAAAATATCCTATCTTCGGTGAAAAAATTGATTTGCATAAAGCTTCTATGCTATGGCTAAAAAATAACGGTTTCTTTGATAATTCAGTCATTGGGATAAAAGAAGATGATGTATTTTTTGAGAAAACGATAGAAGATAAGGTATCTCGTATTCACAGTATTGGCTGTACTCACTTTATAGATGATCTGGAAAAAGTGCTATGTCAAATCAATGATAATGTTTCAAAGATTAAATTTGGGAATGATGGCAATATTAGTGAATATAAATGTTTTCGTAATTGGAATGATCTGAAATTACTATTACTCAATCAACCCATGTAGAATGTTTCAAGAATATAACATTAAACACTCTAAATATTTGTAATTCTATGGTTAACTATATATGTTTCAAGTAGAATTAAAATATAAGTGTGAGAAATCATGACAGGCAGAGGTACAGAAAAATTCCATTCTAAGCACAATAGTTGCAGGCTATGTCAATCAAGTTTGATGCAATGCGTACTTCCACTTGATCCAGTACCTATAGGTGAACACTATACAAAAGAACCAAAAGTCGAAGATGCACCAAGATTTCCTCTAGGTATATATCAATGTATGAGTTGTATGTCAGTACAAACAAATGACAATATTGATAGTCGATTCTTATGGAAGGATTATACATATTACTCTGGACAAACAAAAAAAATCGTCGAGCACTTTGAATCTTTTACAGAAAATATATTTAAAACCTATAAACTAATTGAGACTGGAAGCGTATTAGACATAGGAAGTAATGATGGTTCTCTTCTTAAATGCTTTAAAGATAAAGGTTGGGAAGTACAAGGAGTAGACCCTGCAGATACTGTTGCAAATACAGCAATAAAAAATGGAATTAATACTCATATAGGTTTGTTTGGTAGCAAAGAAATAAATAAAAAGCTAGGAAAACAAAAGTTCGATTTAATTACGGCTTTTAATGTATTTGCACACTCTGATAACATGGAATCTATGGCAAATCAGGTAAAAGATTCGTTGGCCAGTAATGGTATATTTGCGTTTGAAGTTCAATACTTAGCTGACATACTAAATAAAAATATCTTAGGAACATTCTTTCATGAGCACATGATTCATTATTCGTATACAGCAGCAGAAAGCTTTTTAAATAGATACGGGCTTAAGATATTTGATTATTCAAGAAATAACATTCAAAATGGAAGTATAATTTTCTTCTGTAAGCAGAGTCCAAAGTCAAGTGAGATTTTCAGTGAGAAGTTAGAAGCACTAAAAAGATATGAAGAAGAGCTTGAACTAACAAATTCTAATTGGGCTAAGGTTTTTTATCAAAATATATTATCAACTCGGAATTCAGTTCAGGAATTTCTCAAGAATTTTGAAATCGAATATAAGTCATTAGGAGCCTATGGAGCAGCAAGATCAGGTCCTACTCTTGCAATTCAATATGGTCTTGATAACTATATTTCACACTTATATGATGATCATCCTTCAAAAATAGATAAATATTCTCCTTATCAATCATTAAAGGTAGAAAGCACATCAAAACTAAGTACAAACTCTACAAATATAACTGTTATCCTTGCTTACATACATTATAAAGCTATTATAAAAAAACATATAGATTATTTAGAAGATGGTGGAATTTTTATACTTCTTTGGCCAGAATTTTCAATCATTGATATAAATAATTATAAGGAGTATATTTAGTAAAATGTCTGTAATTAAACTAGGATTTGTAGGTTGCGGTTTTGTAGCTCAACAATGTCATTTGCCATGCTTTAGTGCTAATAAGAGCTTTCAAATAATTGGTATTGCAGATCCACATCCCAATCTTAGAGAGTTTTTAGGAAAAAAATATGGTGCAATTTATTTAAAGAAAGACCATCATGAATTACTCAAATGTACGGATATCGATGCTTACATTGTTACTCTG
Source organism: Prochlorococcus sp. AG-363-P15 (assembly GCA_003278175.1). Lineage (GTDB taxonomy): Bacteria > Cyanobacteriota > Cyanobacteriia > PCC-6307 > Cyanobiaceae > AG-363-K07. Next base: position 71,798 of record QCGF01000001.1, on the reverse strand, counting down.
CCAAGAAAGTTAACTATAGGTGTAGTCAAAGAGATAGTGGGTCATGGTAAGCATGTATTTACTGAAAAACCCTTATGTTTAAATAGTCAAAATGGCGAATTTCTTTATCATCTCTCTAAAGAGAAAAAGGTAGGAGTACAAATTGGATATATGAAGATTCATGATGAAGGAACTATTGAGTTTAAAAAGAAAATAAACAAGTTAGAATTATCAGATATCAAATGTATTGAATCTTTTTGCCATATGGGAGATTCATACTGCAATCCACTAGGAGATATGAAAGATGAAATATTAGAAGAAATATATATAAAAGAAGAAACTTTACCGCACTGGTTAAATACAGAAATGGCATGGTCTTATGAGCAATTTATTAATGTTTTCTCACATATCACTCATACTACTGAATTTATTTTTGATAATGAGATTCAATATAATAATTCGAATATTAATCAATTTGGAGAAGGTTTTATTACAGGCAGACTTAAAGGAATCCCACTATGCATTAGAACAATTCGAGGGCAACAAAAGGAATGGCAAGAAGGAGTTAATATTTATACTAATAGTGAAGCATACAGCATCAGATACCCGCCCGCTTTCCTGAGGAATGTGCCAGCGAAGATATCAATCTCATCAGGATTAGATCATATGATTAAAGAAGAAATATTACCTCATTGGTCATGGTCATTCTATAATCAAACTAATGCTTTTAAAGCATTAGTTAAAAACCCAGAGCACTCTCTAAAAAATATTAAAGATGCAACTAGGCAAGTGAAATTAGCAGAAACTATTTTCAAAGAAAAAGCAAGCGAAAATAAGCAATGAAAGAAACAATCTATTTAATAGGAAAAGATAGTAAAGTTAGCCAAATCATTCAATGCTATTTAAAAGACAAGTATACATTTATTGGGAGCAGCAGACAGCAAGGGTGTCAAAACTATTTAGACCTAAATCATTTAAACTCAAAAACACTTAATCTGCCACATGGAATAAAGAAAGTCATTATCAATGCTGGTATAACTTCTATAGAAAAGTGTGAAAATAACAACTCCGATACGTATCGAGCTAATGTAATAGGGACATGTAATCTAATCAATATGTTGGAGAAGCTAGATATCAAATACCTTTTTATGTCTTCATCAACTGTATTTTCTGTAGAGTCACAAGATTTATATGAAGACTCTACTCGTCAACCTTCATGTGTATATGGAATGCAAAAAAAACAAGTTGAAGATCATATTTTATCATTAAGGAATGGATCTATTCTCAGAATGACTAAATTAATAGATCCAAGGTTTAAATTGATATTAGACTGGTATAAGCAACTAAGTAATAATCTACCAATAAATTCTTTTAAAGATTTGAAACTTGCACCTATTACACCGAAGTTATTGGCGAGCTGGATTGATTCGTGGATAATCAATCCAGAAAGTGGAGCCTATCACATTTCCAGTTCAAGCGATTTAAGTTATTTCCAATTAGGATTAGAACTAGCAAGTATATGGAACTTCTCGCCTAAACTAGTAAAAGGATCAGAATGTTTGAAATTAAAAAATAAGCCTATATATATTCCCAGTCAAGCCAATCTAAATCTCAAGAAACAAAGAAGTTTAATAAGCCCAATAAATGATGAGGTTTTAGAAATCAGCAAGATTATATCCTTATTTGCCAAATCATAGAGATATAAACTTAGTTTAATTCTTATAGTTTAAATTTATTATGTAGCTAATAATTCGGATAATTCGGCAACAAGATGAGCTGACATAGAGAAGTATTTATCAGACTTTTTCAAACAATTACTTAATTCAATTTCAGAAATCTCTTGTCTTAAATATGGGTTTAATATAATGATGGCCCACTTAATCCGATATAAATTAAGCATCAATCTTAATTTTTTCCTACGCGAGGCATCATAAGCATAGTTCTCTACATTAAATATTACTTGTTTTGAAAGCTCAAAATCTAGCAAATTATCTGGCTGCAATATCAAATCTACAATAAACTTTCCAGGGTCATCCCAGCCAGCATATTCAAAATCGTAAAATAAAAAACTTTGATTACTAAGAAACATATTGTGAATGCCAACATCAGATTGTGAAATATGCTTGCAATGATCTGGCAACTTTTGTTGGAAAAGATTATCTCCCAATTCCAAATAGGCTTGTTCCCTAATCAGATAGAAATTTTCTAGTAACTTATTTTCAACCAATTTAAACGCTTTCTTCTGCAATCCTGAAGAAGTAGAGTTTACAAGAAATCGATTTATACGTGATTTGACTAAATCAAAATGTTCACTCATACTAAAGCATGCCTCTGCAGCATTAGGGATATTAGATTGATAATCAATATAGGAAAACTTATTTAACTTTTGATAGAATTTTATTGCTCCATTAATAACATCTGTATTTACTTTTTTAATTACAGTGCCTTCTAGGAAACTATAGGCTGCCAAATTATATGCTTTATTACAAAATAAAGGCTTAGGTATATTCTCAATCCCTTCTTTATTTAAAAATTTCAAAACAGAAAATTCACTTTCCAAACGAGACCTTCCACTGTCAACCCTGTTCGGATACTGCTTACAGATATATATTTTCTGCAGGCTTTCTAAGCGGAAAACCTTGCTATTTCTACCACGTTTAACTTCTCTAATCGAGGTAATATTGATATCATATTTTGCAAATTCATCGAGAAGAATCTTGTTATATGAACTATTCATTGAAGGGTTAAAAATAGATTGAAAGCTTATCTTCATACATAATCAGTTTAATCTGAAATTATTTTTTTAACTAATTTGCAAATACCATTTACATCAATCCCTAATTCTTTTCTGATATATGCTTGTTTTCCTAAATTATGTATAAAAGTATTGGGTATTCCCAACTTATAAATTCTAGGAGCATTGTTTACATTAATATCATTCAACCAATCTAAGATGGAACTTCCTAAGCCACCAATAATACTATGCTCTTCTAAAACTATCCATGCCTTATAGTTTTTTTTAATCTCTCGTCGCAAGGATTCTTCATCCAAAGGAGAGACACTACCTAAATTTAACACTGCTAATTCTATATCTTCAGACTTCAAAATATTAGAAGCTATGATTGCCTCATTAATAATAGGTCCAGTTCCAATCAAAAGAAAATCACTTCCTTCGCAAATCAAATTTGCTTTGCCTATCCCCAATGAATCAGATTCCTTGAAAATATTAGGCTCTCCCTTCTTGCCTATTCTTATATATGTAGGACCATCCAAGACAAGGGCTTCTCTCATCTGATGAATCAACTCATTACTGTCAGAAGGAGCAAGAATTCGTAAATTAGGAATACTTCGCAAAATTGCTATATCTTCAAATGAATGATGAGTAGGCCCTAGTTCTGAATAGGAAAGACCAGAGCCTGTTCCTATAATTAATATAGAAGCATTGTGGTATGCAGCACCTATTTTAATTTGTTCAAGGCATCTAGTTGTAGTAAAAGGGGTAATAGTGTAAACAACTGGGCGCAATCCAGATAAAGCCATTCCAGAAGCTAAGCTCATCATATTAGCTTCTGCAATTCCACAATTAATAAACCTCTCAGGTGCTATTTCTTTATAGGAATCGAACATTCTATTGCCAATATCTCCAGACAAAAGAACGATATCGTTTCTTTTTATAGCTTGTTCTCTAATTTCTTTTGCAAATGCATTTCTCATGTCAAATATTCTCCTCCAATTCAATTAGAGCAGCTCTGAGTTCATTATTATCTGGTGTGCGATAGTGCCAATTATTATCATCTTCCATAAATGAAACTCCCTTACCCTTAACTGTATTAGCAACAATTACAGTAGGTCTATCTTGATTAGAGTTTGCAGACTCAAAAGATTTTTCTATTTGATATATGTCATGTCCATCTATCTCGATTGCGTCCCAACCAAATGAAATCCATTTATCTAATAATGATTCTAAAGCCATAATCGAATTTGATCGACCTGTTGCCTGCCATTTGTTGTAGTCAATAATTGCAGTTAAGTTAAAAGCTTGATTAGATGCAGCCAACATTGCACATTCCCAAATGACTCCCTCATTACATTCACCATCACTTAAAAGCGCATAAACTTTATAATCTTGTCTTTTAATTTTCGCAGCTAAAGCCATACCAAGTGCCATCGAAAATCCGTGACCTAATGAACCAGTAGCCGCTTCAATTCCTGGGATATAGCCAGGCTGTGGAGGATGTTCATGAAACACACTACCATCTTTGCCGAACAAATTTAATCTATCTAGACTATAAAAACCTCTTTCTGCGAGAATCTGAAAAAGCACAGGTGCAGCATGTCCTTTGCTCAATAAAAATCTATCCCTTTCAGGATTATTAGGATTTTGAATATCCAATAACATTTCTTTCCAATAAAGATAGATCAAAATTTCAACACAAGAAAGACATGATCCAAGATGAGGTATCTTTGCACTTGATGATGTCCTAAGTACTCGCTTTCTAATAGAACATGCCAATTCAGTTAACTCATCTATAGTCATTTCATCAAACTTACTTAAAGTCATAAGTTAATCAAGTCTCACAAGAAAGGTTTAAATGCTTCATCCATCTAACTGTATAGCATGAATCAGTTTCAATCAAATAACCAGAATTATATTGTTCAATAATTTCATCCATTGCATTGTCAATTGAATATTCATTTTTAAACCCAGTATTTAACAATTTAGTCGAATCTTGTCTATAAGATCTGGGATCATTAGATTTCATTACTACTATTTCACAATCTACTTTTCGCTGAACTTTCTCTGCTATTTCTAATATTGATATATTTTCAAATCCTGCATTGTAACAACCAGATGAAAGCTCAGACCTATTCAAAAAGTGCCTATAGACATTAGCAATATCCTTTATATGAATATTAGGCCTTGTCTGATTGCCTCCAAAAACGGTTATTTTTTTATTTTTCAAAGCTTGATAAGTCAACATATTGACACTAACATCTAGTCTCATTCTTGGTGAGACTCCACAAACAGTAGCTGGCCTAATGCAATGAATTTTCATCTTATTTTCATAAGATAAGAATACCCTTTCTGCGATCATTTTTGTTTTGTTATATACCGATATTGGTACTAATCTGAGGTCCTCGGTTACTCGAGCCTCTTCTTTAACGCCATATACACTTCCAGAACTTGCATAAAGAAACTGCTTTACTCTTGCTCGTACTGCCCTGTCCAAAAGTTGCTGCCCTGCAAGAACATTCACTTCCCAACTCAGTGTAGGGTTTAATTCCACCGCTGGATCATTTGCAATATTTGCTAAATGTATAATCGAATCAATTCCTTCTATTGGCACATCTTCAGAATTTCTAATATCTAGTTTTAAATTTGTTAGATTTTTATGCTCCTTTAATTGATTACCAAACCACTGTGTATCTACAGATATTATTTCATGTCCGTCATCCAAGAGTAAAGGAACTAATATTGAACCTTTATAACCACAACCGCCCGTCACTAGAATTTTCATTTTATTGCTTGTGGCTATAGGTCCATGGTAATGATACTAGTTGCTCCTGGTTTCTATCAATCCATTCAAGGGTTTGTTCTAAACCTATATCCAAACTTATTTGTTCAGACCAACCATAAGCAGAACGAAGGTTATTACTATCTAATAGGTAATTCTGGTCTTTCCCAAGCCTCTCATCTCCTATTTTCACAATAGAGTCAAACTCAACAGAACATAACCTACAGATTTTTTCAACTAGTCCTCTAATTGTTATTGATTCCTTAGTTGAGATATGCCAAGTAGTCCCACAATCAGCATTTAACGCCAAAAGTAAAGTTGCTTGGACAACATCTTTGATATGAATAAAAGATCTTTTAGAAAGACCACCCCCATGCAATTCAAATTTTTTTCCAGTTCGAGCACTTAACATTGCTCTTGGAATGACTCTGTAAAGTTGTTGGCCAGGGCCATAAACATTAGCAGCTCTTGTAAAGACTACAGGAAAATTATAAGCTTGAAAAAAACTTTGAAGGTGTAAATCACATGCTGCACGACTTACAGCATATGGAGTACTAGGAGAGAAAGCTTCGCCTTCCTTTATCCAACCATTATCAGTACTTCCATACACCTCAGGAGTCGTAATATGTAGATACTTTTGTAAAAATTGTCGTTTCCTTAATTCATCATGTAATGCGACTTGTGATAAAAGGTTAGTTTGATACCAATCAAGTGGATTTAACCAACTCTCTGCTACCATTCCTTGTGAAGCAAAATTGACTATGTGTGTTATACGGTTACGATCAATAATATCTAATAATTTCTGAAGTTCATGATTTAAATTAATATTTTCAAAATTAAAATTTCTTTCTAGAGTACTAGAATTTTGTGGTTCATCCAAACGCCAAAGATAAGGTAGAAAAACACTTTCTGGTTGATTAGATCTGCTTACAGCCCAAACAGGAAATCCTTGTTTTAGCAACTCTTCAACAAAGTGAGCACCACTAAAACTATTACTTCCTATAACAAGAAAACGAATTTCATTCATGCCATTTCAATGAAGGATTCTTTTATAGAAGTTTCTAAAGCATTTAAACCTATAGGGATATTACCCATTTGTTCTACAGCTAAGCCAGCCATACAGCAACCAATTGCTGCTGTTTCCATCATGGATTGCCCACTTGAAATTCCAGTTGCCATAACAGCCAATAATGAATCCCCTGCACCAGTTACATCGACTGGGTTGGCCGAAAGAGCAGGGAAAGGTTGGCTAATATATTTATTTAAATCAGTTTTATCATATACAATAAAACCATCAGAGCCTAACTTCATAAGTAAGTTTTTACAGCTAGTTTTTTTGATTAATTGATTACTTACCTTTTCTAGTCCTGCATCCTTATCTTGTAAAGCTATACGCGCTTCTCTTTCATTTGGACAAAGCAAGTTAAAATTTTTGAACCTTAATATAGAACCAACTTGACTGCTGCATTGCACATCACCAAATAACATCAAACCATGCTGATTAGATATTTTCTTGACTGCGTCTAAAACTCTTTCTGTGACAACACCATACGCAAAATCAGAAATAACTATGCCTTTCACTGTTGGAGCCAATTTTTCTAATCTCTGAATAAGTTGGTCTTCAATATGACAGTCTATTGATCTTTCCTCTAATCTACTAACTCTGAATAACTTCTGATTTTCTACAATATATCTTTTCTTAAATGTTGTTGGTCGTGAATGGTCAACCACCATCGCATCAAAAATGTCTCTCTCATTAATAGATTCTCTTACAATTTGTGCGCTTTCATCATTACCAACCACAGATAAAAGGCAACATTGTGCACCTAAAGCTCGTATATGAGATGCAACTACTGCAGCACCTCCTATAAAATTCTTCCTTTCAAGTTCTTTAACAACTACAACAGGTGCTTCCGCGCTCATTCCTAATGCTTCACAAGCAGCATATTGATCAACAATAGTATCACCTAAAACAATTAATTTAGTTTCACTCCATGAGTTTATCGATGTAAGTAGTTGTTCAAGTTTTACACCTTGTCTAGAACAAGCTTGACTAAATTGATGTCTTCTTTTTTCAACTAATTTTCTTTCTGATATAGATAATAGATCTGTCGTGGCATAATGCACATCGCCAGCATGAAAAGTCACTTTCTTTCCAGCTTGATGCAGGATATCTATCGCATCATTGACATCTTTATCTAAAGAACTTTTAAACTCATTTCCAAGGACCATTAAATCAGGCTTAAGCAAACTTACGGCCTTAGATAACTCCTTATGTCGTAACAAAATAACAGCATCAACCATTTCTAAAAGCCTTAAAGCCTCTGCTCTTTCTTTCTGATTAAATTGAAATTCTGGGCTTATACTATTATTTTCGTCTCCCATTAAAACAACTACTAACTTTTCACCAAGATCTTTCGCATGCTTGAGATATCTAATGTGACCAGGATGAATGGTTGTAAAATGTCCATATGCAAGAACACATCCAGACATATTTACGGCTTCATCTAAATGTATAACTGGTGTATTCATATATCAATAAGTATTCGACCTGATGACTTACCATTTTTCATAAATTCAATTGCTTCATTAATGCTCTTCAAAGAGAAGCGATCTGATACTAATTTATCAAATTCTACCCTACCATTATTCAATAGATTTAAATATCTAGGAATATCTCTCTCAGGTCTAGTTTCGCCTCCATGAGAACCTATTAAAGTTTTTCCAAAGTGAAGTGGCAAAGAAAATATATTAATATTTTCTCCAACCCTTGGTACACCAACTAAGATAATTCTTCCATCTTGAGTCGTGTTTTCATAGCCAAATTCAATGACATTTGGTATGCCAGTATTATCAATAAAAACATCTATTTTACGATTACCAATTATTTTAAAAAGTTCATTTTTGATGTCCGATTGTGAATTATTAATAGTATGTGTCGCCCCTAAAGAACTCGCAAGATTTAGTCGATCATCTACTAGATCAACTGCGATGATCGGATAGGCATTAATCAAAGAAGCTGCCTGAATAATGTTCAAGCCTATTCCTCCAGCACCAAAAATCAATATCGACTCACCCATCTTTAATTTGGCATTGTTCTCAACTACTCCAAACCCTGTGGTAATAGCACAACCAAATAAAGCTGCTACATCTTTTGGGGTATTTGGAGGTACAGATGTACAGCGATTTTCACTCACCACAGCATATGTATTAAAGGTGGTAACCCATCCAGCATTAATGTTCTGGCCCTGAAACCGATATTTGGGTGGAGAAGCTTGAATGCCTAAACCCTTTCGCCAATGCAAAACTACTAGGTCACCAGGTTGAACAGTCTCTACCCCTGGACCAACTTGGATCACTGTTGCACAACCTTCATGACCCATTAAATGTGGCAAGTATGGATCTAATCCTTTGGCTCCAGATATTTCGCCAAGTTGAGACCCACATATACCACTTACATGTACTCGCACTAGTACCTGACCAGCTAATAAGTCATTAGGCAATTCTATTTCCTCAAGCTGTAGTGGTTGATTTTGTCCCACCAAAATGGCAGCTTGAGTCGTCCTAGGAAGATTTTTTAGAGGATTAGCTGAGAAATTGGTCATTCAAAATATATATATGAATAATCACCTTTATATTCTGTATTCTTAAACCACCAATTCCATTCAGCTGGACTATTGATGGCTTCACAAGTAACCTGCCAATAAAGTAAATTTTCTTTCTCCTGTTCATTACGATAACTCTCTACACAAAGATACTTATTTTTTTTACCGACTCGCTCCATTTCTCTCAGGGCAAGATCAAGATCATAAGCTGGCAAGCAATGAAGAGTATTAATTGAAATAACTAAATCAAAGTAATTATCTGGCCAAGGTAAAGCAATTGCATTTCCAATAGTTAGTGAATTCGTTATCTCAGGTTTACTATTAGTTATCGCATAAGTCGATATATCTAAGCCGAAAATTTGTGCTTGAGGTAAAACTTTGAGGAAATCGAACAACAAGTAACCCTTACCGCAGCCTATATCTAATATTTTCGCATTAGATTTTAATTTATAATGTTTTGCCATAGCTTCTGCAATTATTTTCCAACGACCTTCAATATAACGATAACCACCATAACAAATTCTCCGATCACCATCCCAATAATCATAATCAAATTTCTTAGCTAATTGAGCTGCCTTTGCTTTTGGATACTCAGGATCATTAACCCTTGCCAAGTAATCACGAGATGTGCTCTTATGTAAAGCACTCATAAAATCAATTTCTGCCATTATTTTAATTGATTTTTCTGAGGTTTGTTATTATTCAACCATTGCATGCACAAATGTCCAATAATCAATTGAGTGTCTTCTGCTATTTGCATATCATTAACAGGAAAATGTATGGCTTGATCAGCCATATCTTTACATTTTCCTCCATTATAGGCAAGTATTGCATAAGTCTTTAAGCCCATGTTGCGAGATACTTCTAATGCTTTGATTATATTTAGAGAATTTCCACTACCAGACAACATTATAACCAAGTCATTTGATTTTCCTTTTACTTGAAGTTGGTGAGAAAAAATATTGTCATAACCAATATCATTCGCAAGACATGTCACAATTCCTTGATTTGCCGTCAAGGCTTCAACCATAAGCCCAGGAATCTTTGTTCCTGGACCACAAGCTCCAATTCCATAATGCAAATCATTTGCTATATGTATTGCATTAGCTGCACTTCCACCATTCCCACAGATAAAAACATTTCGCTCTTCAATCCAGGCACTAAGTAAATCATTCGCAAGTATTTCAACCATAGAGAGAATATCCTCGGTAAAGCAAGATCCTAAAATTTCAAGATATGCTTTGGAGTTGTCTCTAAAAAGTTTCATTTTTATGAAATACCCAAATTTTTTTCCTTAGAAAGAGCTATTGCCTGTTTTAAGGCTTCGGGAGTTCCAATATCGATATATGGCTGGTACGTATGCCAAGTGTATATCCTCCCTACAAGTTTAGGCAGTATCTCAGTACTGAAATCACTTGCATTCGAATGATTCTTGATCAACCACTCCACAAAAGGCAAGTCAAACACATAAATTGCTCCATTAGCTATGTCAGTAGGTGGATTGCCGACTTTCTCATGGTAACTCGTAACTACGCCATCGTTATCAGTCTCAACTATTCCGCAGCTTACTGGATTGAATGTTTTAAAAGTGAGCATCGTAAGCAAGCATTTTGGAGGTCTTCTATAATGAGCATCAACGAAATCACTTAGGTTTACATAACTAAAATTATCGGAGTGAATCAATAGTCCTGTAGAAAATTCAAAGAATTCTTTGTTCTCTATAAGTGTGCCTGCAGTACCTAATAAAGTATGCTCATATATTGTCTCTACCGACATATCTCCATAACTGCGATTGGATAAAAAATCGTCTACTTTAGAATTAAGATAATGAGTGTTAATCAATGTTTTACTTACTCCTAATCCATTAAGGTTTGTCAGCCAATGATCTAATAAAGGCTGGCCATTAATCTCCACTAAACATTTTGGTGTTTTGAGTGTTAAAGGTCGCAAACGTGTTCCGTATCCAGCAGAAAGCAGTAAAGCATTAAGTTTATTTTTCATATAAAACTATTTTTAGATACACTAATTATCATTGAAGTGAAGCAATCAACATTAAGAATCATAGAAAATTTTTCGAAATTGAATTTTGATAGCATGGTCAAATTAGATTCTTCTGGTAAAAGTGAATACTCGCCAGCGATATGATTCTTTATATCAAATATAAGGGGAGGCAAGTAATTATCTACTAAAGGTAAAACAATAAAAAGCTTATAAATATAACTTCTCAATCCAAATTGGAGTGAAATATCAGACCAAGATAATTCTGCCAAATTTTTAATTTGGATCAAATCTTTACTAATTTTATACTGTCATAAATCACAATGGGTAATCGTGACATAGTAATTTACAAGTTTAATATTGACCGCCCAATGATCAACAAGAAAGTACAATCATACTCCTGACATCAGAAGGTTGAAAAGAAATGATCTTCCAAAAAGCTCTTGACATTATGGGTGCAAATTAATTTAGGAAAAATTGAATCCTCAGAGAAAGATTGCTTCGATTCATTAAATCTTGACTTCACAAAGCTTCTCTCCACTAAGCCATGGCCAGTTAAAACATGTACAACACTAGAAAGATTCGCCGAATGAGCTGCTATTAAGTCAGAAAGTCTATCTCCTATCAAAATAGAGTTATTTAGATCAATATCTAAATCTTTCTTTGCAGCTAAAAGCATTCCAATACCAGGCTTTCTCCAACTTTCTAATGAGTTGCTTTCAACTAGGCTATTTCCATATATTGCAGAAGGCAACGAAGACTTTCCAAGTAATTTGAGAAGCTTATACGTTACTTTTTCATAATCGTTCCAAGAATAATATCCACGGTTTATACCGGATTGATTAGTAACTATAATTGTTGGGATACCTATTTTATTACATTCATAAAGTAGCTCTGAGGCACCATCAATCAATTCTACATCATATGGATTACTAAGGTAATGTTTATCCTCAATAAGTACACCATCTCGATCGAGGAATAAAGCAGGTCTGCTTAAAACTGATTTTTTTAATTCTTTCTTGCAAGACAAAATTAAAACATGATGATTACTATTGCTAGGAGAAATCATTGGAAGGTATTTTGATTTGGCTTCAATCTTTTCATTTCATTATACTTTTACAGTATTACCTAAAGGGTGATTTGCGTCGCATAAATCCTGATATGTTCCAGAGGAAACTATCAACCCACTATTTATTTCATAAATATAATCACACTTAGCAAGTGTATTGAGTCTATGTGCAATCACAACGACAGTGCATCTTCTCCCAACTATTTCCAATGAGTTGATGACATTACTTTCAGTTTTTGCATCTAATGAACTAGTTGCTTCATCAAGAATGAGAAATTTTGTTTTTCTATAAAAAAGTCTAGCCAACGCAAGTCTTTGCCGCTGACCACCAGACAGATTCAGGCCATTTTCACCTATGCAGGTATATAGGCCATGAGGCATTTCAGTGACAACATCATATAGTTGAGCTGCTTCAATTGCATCCCAAACATCATCTAAATTTAGATTATCTTCAGAACATCCAAATGCAATATTTTGAAGAATACTTGCATCTAGAAGATTTATATTTTGAGGGACTTCTGAACAGCAACGTTGCCAAGCTAATAAGTCACAAGACTCCAAAGGAATTCCATCTAACCTAATTTGTCCAGTGATTGGTTCTAAATGACCCAAAAGAAGATTTGAAAGTGTTGACTTTCCACTACCTGTTGGTCCCATAAGAGCTATTCTTGACCCTACTGGAACATTCATAGATATAGAACGTAAAGTACTCTGTTCAGAACCTGGATACTTATAACCTATATTGTGTAAAGATATTTCTCTACGTGGAAATATTCCTTCAGGGGATAAACTTCCCTTAGGTATAAAACCTCTTTTAGGGTCAGGCAATTCTAAATATTCCAATGCAGAGTCAATACCCGGCAGGCTTCCTCTAACTGTAGTAAGTGATCTAAAAAGATCCTGCAGTGGTGGAGTTATTTTGACTGCCGCTACTACAAAGGTGGCAATAAATGGTATGATAGTTGCAGCATAATTAGTAACATCTGATCCTATATATATAGGCAATAATGCAGTTATAAAAACAAGTGTTATAAATAACGGTTCTATTAATAATTTCGGCAAATCTGGTAAAAGATCTGACTTCCATTGAAATCTTCTTGCTGTCTCACCTACACTTACAAATCTCGATTCAAAATAATCGCTTGTTTGAGTTAAATGTATATCACGAATAGAGTAAAAAATTTGATTTAGAATAGAAGTAGCCAGAGCATCTAATCTTATACGCTGTTTTTGTGCGTGACGAAGATAGGGTACAACAAGAGAAGATATTATGAAAAAACATATACCTAAGAAAATAATTAATGCTAAAGCTTGTATGCCCAATGAAATTGACAAAGCAATTGCGATTGAAAGCATTACAATGCTGCTACTGATAATTAGCATTATCGGATAGATAACCCGATATGTAATTTTCTGAATATTAACTACTAGCAAAGAAGAAATAGATGAACTTTTCGCTTCTAAAAAATAATCATAGGGTTGACCTATCACTTTCTTGACTATTTTATTAGAGATATCTCTCCAAACTTGTGATGTCAATCTCTGAACAAATACCAATCGTAATAACTTAGAGATAGAGCCGCCCCAACTTAAAATCACAAGAATAACTACTAATCTAATTGGTTGTCCTCCTACGTTAGGGTCAAAAATTTGCACCCCAGGAATAGAATCTTTTAAATCATTACCTACTAATGAGCTCGCCAAACGGCCTGCAACTGCCACTGTTGCCAAGTCCACTAGTCCACTTAAGACTGATAATGGTAAAACGCCAAAACAAAATGAATTTAAACGTCTGCGAGGAAGAACCCGCAATAAACGCCTAAGCTTATAGAGCGTGTGACTGCTTAAAATAGGCACATATGGACCTAATGTTACCTGAATTTATTGCTTGACAAGCCAACTTTCTCCACTCAAGAGCCAGTATAGCAACCGATCGCTTAATCTTTGCATTTCATGAGCAGAAGACGTTTTCAATATTAATTCAATCATTACATCATAGTTATAAACAAAATTTTATAAATTTAAAATTAAATAAGATGGTTAACGATGCAATTTGGATCTAATATTTATGTCCTAAAATTCAACTTATTTTTTTAATGGTTGTATCTTCTGAACTGCAGTGTCTATAAAATGATCTTTTATATTCCTTAAATAATGATCAACAATTAAAAATCCTTGCCACGCAATTTTAGCAGATTCATATTCATTCTCTCTGGCCCAAGTCAATTTATCAGGCAAGTCTAAAAATTCAGGGTCCACAGGAATAAAATGTTCCCATGGACTCATGAATTGATCATAAAACATTTTGCTTTCATGATCTGGCTTAAAGATCAAATTACCCCTATGAAATTTGCGGACAGTTCCCCAAGAACCACATAACTCATTATTACCTGGAATGTCAGGATAATATTTAAAATCCTTGAATCTATTTTCCCCCACTCTTCTTCCAAATATATTGTTCTGACGAAGCCATTGGCGAATAATTTGCTTTGGAATCTTATTTTGAACAATGCTACTTATACGAATATCAAATCCATTTTGATTTTGATACAGTAATGATACCTTGACTCGCTTAAGTTTAGTTAAAGAGTGAATAGAATATATTGGCATTCCAGTGGTACTACCTCTCCAAAATATTGAATCTATACGCTTCTTCCAAGTAGAGTAAAAGTGATCAAAACTCTTCCAATTAATATCTTTTCCCAGTTTATTACTTTCAAACATTGCGTATTCATCTGGGATAATATTCTTCACATCTTTGCATGTCATCGAAAGAAAATCAGTAGTTCCCCAATCACTTGCATTGAGGCAAAGAGAGAAGGGGTATTTAACTTTGGAGTAAATAGCCAAGCAATATGGCAGCCAAAAAGAAAAACAATTAAGTATTCTTTTAACATTATTACTGTCATCATCTAAGGTACAAGGTATATCAATCTCAGTTAAAAGGTGATCACAATCATCTGACTTTACACGAATCCTAAGGCAAAGATCTTTCAACAAATTATCTACATTTAAAGTAGTTAGCTTGATCTTATTCTTATTGGCAAGCTTTGATAACAAGCCAAAAGTTCTAGGGTGGGAATGGTTCATGAAATATTTCATCAGCGTCATTCTATCTCTTTACTCAACTTTACTAAGTAAATAATGGAAAAATATTGCCAAGAGCATTTACTTCAATCCATTTTATATAGGTTTTAATATTGCTTTCTACTCCCTCTAGTAAATCCGCAAAATGACCTAATTAGAACAAAATTGGCCAGATCTAATCACTAGTGCTTCATAGCAAGAATTTCTACTCATGAAAATCCTTGGCCAGCATGGTTCATGTTCAAACCCTCCTTCAATTCTCTAGTCAAGCACTGAAAAAATAATTCCTTCAGCAAGGCTAAAACCTTGAAAATTCAATCTAAGTTGAAACCCCTCTGACATTTCAATGTTTTTAAATATAAAACTACTGCAATAGAAGTCAAGCCTAATCATTAGCAGTTTGATTGTTTATCAATCGGTCAAATCATTCAAGAAAGTCTATGAAAATCCCTTTCTAAACCAAGCAAATAGCCACTCTTAACTAAAGACAAATCAGATCTGTCAAGGAAAGCCTCTACTATAACTGAATTCAATACCATGGACTTAACGCTTCCTTGCTTAATTAAGTGATTTCCCAAAGATGCCCGAGTCAAATGGCACCATATGTAGTGTTACGGGCAATTATGGTCACATCATTGTTGCTATTCAAGATCATTTTAAGTCGAAAATCCTCCAATCCAGCAAAGACAGTCGTAATATGACTATCCGGTTCAAGGAAGACAATGACAGCAACTGTTTCTGGTACTCCTAAAGTTAGCAATCAGTCGGGGAACAATGAACTTCCTCCTCATCTCAATGAAAACCTTCTAAGTCCAAGGTTTTATACAACCGAGTTCGAAAAAGCAGCCAAAACAGACCTGGACATAGCTCGAGAAGATTTTGAAGCAATGTTCAAAGAAATGGAGGCTGATTACAACCTCAAGCACTTTGATCGCAAGGCTTCTCTAGATCGACTGCAAGAACTCTCGCCATCTGATAAGGCTATCTATGAAAGTTATCTAGTTCGTTCTGTAGTATCCGAGTTCTCTGGATTTTTACTTTTTAAGGAAATCTCTAATAGATTCAAGAAAGCTGGTCGTAAAGAGTTAGGCCAATTTTTTCAATTTTTAGCGAGAGATGAAGCTCG
Organism: Prochlorococcus sp. AG-363-P15; assembly: GCA_003278175.1. GTDB lineage: Bacteria > Cyanobacteriota > Cyanobacteriia > PCC-6307 > Cyanobiaceae > AG-363-K07. Next base: position 55,418 of record QCGF01000001.1, on the reverse strand, counting down.
TCATGCTGGATTCTTAGGAAGAGCATTAAAATCAGAAGGTATTAATGTAGACCTACCAAATTTAGGCAACAAGAGAGCTGCACAGTTTTTCCCACTAAGTTGGGTTCTCTACTCTTTATACCTATCTGAAAAAATCGGATATTGGCGCTATATCCTGATTAATCGACACCTCAAAGATAATCCAGATAAAGCATGTGCTCCTCTCTTTGACTTCTTTGAGCCATGGTGTCAAGACGAAAATCGCCATGGTGACTGCATCAATATGATGATGCGCTGCTGGCCAGGGATGACAAAGGGAATTAGAGGTAAATTACTAAGTCGTTTCTTCCTTTGGAGTGTATTTCTTACCCACACATTGACTGTTTGTGAAAGAGGTGATTTCTACCAACTTTTAGGTATAGACCCTGTTCTCTTTGACGAAGAGGTCATCATCCAAACAAATAACACTACTCGTAACGCATTCCCCTGGGTCTATAAGTTTGAAGATGGGAAATTCCTTGAGATGCGTATACAAATTGTTGATTCATTCCGCAAATGGAGAAAAAGTAGTGGCCTGGCCAAGCCTTTGGCTCTAACAAAATTCGTTTCATTAATTCTTAGACAATTAGCGCTGCCAATGGAACAAACAAATGCTGTTAGATATTAAGAAAATAATAAATAGACTCTATTAAAATTATATATCAAATGGATTACCTGCTTGAGCTTTAGTACGTTCTAAATACTTTCCAAATTGGATTTTATAAACTTCATCCTCATCTTGAGTTTCCAGCTCTAATGGACCAATGGCTTTTGCAACACAAAGCAAGGCATAACCTTTGGCACGCATTTCCTCAGAAAGACCTATGCCATCAGTTTGATCTAATTTGCCTGACAAAATCTTTACAGCACATGTTGTACAACAACCGTTCCTACAAGAAAAAGGCAATTCTTCCCCATGTGATTCAAAACTTCTAAGAATATACTCTCCTTCTGGAACATCAAAAGAGATTTTACGATTTGCTTTTCGATGATGAATAGTAACCTTATGGAGAGGAACCATCTCGGTTATTACAGTAACTTTTAAGTAGTCTAGGAAGATTGGTCATGAGCAAATCGCTAAATAAAAGCTTCTTATCAATGTTTCTAGTCTTTTTAACCTATTGCTGATTTGATATAGATATCAAAATAGAGAAAGCTCTTAAATGTTTATGCACTGATATCTCGAACGTTAGGCGCTGGTGGAAGGGCATTAGCTTCTTCCCGCAATTGATCCAAGTCAAGTTCAGCACGAGTACGTTCACCGCCTAAGCGTAATTTCAACCAATTAATTGCTGTAAGCTCTTCAGCAACCACTCCTTCAAATCCAGAACCAGAAAGATTGAATTTCTGAACTAACTCTGGAGAAAGATACCAAAAAGCAGCAGCATCGCCTTTTCGATTGCGTCGCTCTTGCACCGTTTCACGTAACTGACCATTAGCGCTGAGCTGACCAACAGGCGCTAACAAAACATATACCGCTTTCAACTCAGACATAGAAAATACTACAAAAACTCCTAAAGAAGATTTTAGTTGCCAGGCGGTTCCTACTTCGACATAGCAACAAAGGAATGTGCACTGAAATCCTTTTAATAGAAGTGCTGCAACTCAGCATTGAGCCAGTAAAGAGATAGTGAAAAAATTTCAAAAAAACATGCAGTTGCCTACCTCTATAGAGATCACGATGCATTATCATCAAATATAAATCTAGGTAATGTGAAAACGATGAATTTCCTTGTAGGTACACACGAATTTCTGGGGAATCATACGTTTGCCGAGTTTCTCATTGGATATCTTTTTGGTGGTGCTCTGATAATTGGTGCGCCAACAGTATTTCTCTTACTAGTCTTTACTAGTGCACTTATGAAGACAAATGGGAAAATGGGAGGATATAGAGAATATGAAACCTATGGGAAATCAGCTCTCAATGATTGTCCGCCATTCATTTTGCCTGATCCAACAAACTCAAAAAACTAAACTCTTAATAAATCTGCAAGCATCAAATTTCTATAATTCAAAAAAATCTGAGATCACCTAATAAACAATTTTTAGATAATTTTAAAGTCAAAAATAAGTTCAAATTCAACAATATGTACTTCCATCTTTAACAATAATCTATGAAAATCGCTTTTAATCGAAATTCCCAAAAAGCTCTCTCCATTCAGAAATATGCTTCGTCTCAAAATAAAAATAGCCTGATTAGGAATCTTAGCAATAAAATTGCAAAAATTGAGCAGGAAATATCACAGGCCAGAAGTGAGCTCTTGGAAGTCCAAATGGCAGGAATAAAAGCAAAGCTATCTAATGATAAGAACTGGATTCAGCGACTTGAAAAGAAGTTTTACTGGTCACAGATTAAAGAGTCATCATGTGCTCATAGAGATAGATTGATCTTTCTTCGACAAGAAAAAAGAAGGCTGCAAATAGAGTTAGATAAGCTAAATGGTCAATATTGGATAAAAAAAATTAAGACCTGGCTCATATTTCTTCTTATATCAATGATTATTTTATTAGCTTTTTGGGTTATATTATTAGGCTTAATTGCATCTCTTTATTCTCTTCCAGTATGGGGGTCAATCCTACTTATATATTTTCTTATACAACATAGATCTCGGAATCATTTATCTTAAAGTCAGGCAAAAGCGTAATGTTGAATCCTATTTTACGGAAAAATTAGCCTTTACTTTCTTATCAACAATTCTCTCAAGTATACTCAACTGCTTATTAAATGCTTTGAGCTCATTAGGTAGCGACATGGTAATAGAAGAGGTAGCAATATCATGATTCATAGCATTCATCTCAGCCATACTTTCAGCTGGTAGACATAAAAATGAGCACTGTAATGCAAGCATTAGCCATAATTGCTTGCGAAATCGCAAAATGCGAAGACTGAAATTGCCAACATTCATAGCAACAAACCAGTTTTCTAGGAATCCCAAATCTCAAGAAAAATAAAAAATGTTGTTGAGATTTGAAATATAATCTAAGTGTTACGTAAATTTTTGAAAAATCAAGACTAAGAAAATAGAAGAGAGAGATTTCACCTAAAAAAACAATAGCTAAATTCCATTAATGGGCATCGAGATAACTAGCAAAAGGTGCTTAAACAAAATCCAATTGGATTAACTAATTGCAAATTATGGAAAATCTACCTTCTTGCTACTGAAAATCGAATTTATTTATCGCGCAAATTATAGGTCTGCTTCTCTTTAGGGGCCTCTCCCTCAATCACCGCAGAAAATAATCTCAAAAGCCTACCAAAAACAGGCACCCAAAAATCCTCATAAATTCTTTTCAAGGGATTTTTTTTGGAATCTTTGAGTGGGTTTGTCATTAAATCAAATTTGATTAAGGTCCTTTAGGCTCCATGCCTAGAGTAGCTAGAAAAACAAGCTTGAATATTTAATTATGCCAACCTTCTCTAAAGTTGTATAAGTCAATCAATTTAAGTAACGAGATTGCAAAAGTAAAGCATCTAGATGAATGGCTTAATTGAGCATTTACATATTGCAATTAGTAATCTTATGGAATCACAATAATGTCATCTAAAGATGATATGATTCAGAGTGTACTTATGTCTTTTAAAGGAGAATCCATTAAGATATTTCCTAGTAAATCTAGAGCTTGTCTCACGGCCATCAAATACAATATAGCAATGCTTGCCTAAGCTATTTTTAATATTTATAATGTCGCTCTGAATATTTACTCCCATGCCATGATTATCAGGTCCATCAACATGGACAAAATCATAAGGGTAAATGGGAATGTCATCATATTGTGCTGTTAAATATCCATCAAATGACTTTAAAGAGGCAGTGCTGTAAACCATCTGAACGTAAGGCTTCAATTCTACAGGCATGAGTTTTTGATGATATTGAATAAAATCAATCTGGTTTTCAACGGCAATAAAGATAGGCTTATAAGAAGGATTTTTCTTTTGAATTTCACTAATGGCCAAGCAAATAACTGCAGTAGAAGTTCCTGGGCCAAGCTCCAATAAATAGTTTGGCGAACTATTCATTACCTGTTCAAAAAGTGCAAGTGAGTCAGCAAAATCGATAGCTGCTGACTTTGAAGCAGAATATTGATCAAGTAATAACAGTAATGTAGGATACCTTTCAAGTCTTTTCAGATAGATTTTAGCCAAAATAGGCTTAAAAATTCTTCGAAACCTATCTCGAAATTTTTTATAAATAACACCCAATAATGAAAGATCTCTAAGCACTGGATCTTGTTTCCACGAAAAATTAATAAGTTGCGAAATGCTATGTTTCATGATCTATATAAGCATCAAACTCATTGCGATGCAATGAGTTTGATGCAAGTAGTGTAATCGGCATTGATACCCACATAAGAGCGAAATCAATGCTATTACTAGGTTCTCAATAGCTTGCTAGGCGGTATTTCGCGGTATAAATATTCTCTGGCATCTCAAAAGCCAGTCATTGCAATGCCCCGGTATAAAAGCGGTATATTTCTACTCAATAAACTAATTTCTACAATGATCTTTGATTTGTAAATCAGCATTTTTTCTGACTTCAGTATCTCCTAGATCAGATGCTTTTCTCCAATCAAAGCAAGCGCTCTTAAAACCGGTTTTAGGATATTTGGCTTTAAAAACTTTCAGGCTTCCTTGATGAGGGACAAGAAGAGTATTTTTCTTTGCTAAGCCACGCAGATAATACCCAACAGAATATTCTGGATCAATCTTGATTGTTTCTGTAAAATCATCAATTGCTCCTGAATAATCTCCAAGAATTGCCTTCGCAATGCCACGTTCTTTATGAAGAAAAAGATTGTCAGGGTGAAAGTCAGGTCCCTTCTTTTCAATTGCTCGTGTGTAATCAGAAATCGCTCCGTTGTAGTCACCTAATTCCGCTTTTGCACGTCCTCTTGAAGCATATGTGACTAAAGGGTTAGGTCCAATTTCATCAATGGATCTTCCAAATCCAAGAATATATCTAAAATCATCAAAATCAGATCCCTTATCCATCCCATCGATTCTTTTATCTATTCCATATGGATTAAGCCCTCTATCTCTACCATAAGTATTCTGAGGTCCTTGACTCGCTGGATAACGATAATTTGGATATGGTTTTGAATCCTGCTCATACCAGCGAGCTAAAGCTCGACTAAACTCCTGAGCAGCCGCATGATGCACAAATAGAAATAATGCATTTTTAGGTTTATTACTACTATCTAAATATTTGACATAAAAATAATTCTCTTGACCATCATGATCAGATCTAAAACCTATTAATTGTTTTCGTTTAATCCCTTTAAAACCATCAACACGCATTGCATTTCCAACAAATCTCACTCGACATTCTCTTTTAAGTTTTCTACACCAAGCATCATGATAACTATTAGGACTTGGATCCTCCACATCCGCAGGAAAATCAGCCTCCCCTAAATCTTCTGCAATTACAGAAGGTGAAAAAACAGTACCTAGCAGAAGCAAGCTAGTGATTAATAATGATCTTTTCATTTTCCTGTAATGCAAATGTATCTGAGATTTGAAAAAATCCTTCCATGAATTCCGGTATCTCCCATTACTTTTAATCCAGCAGCCTCACATTGTTCCATTGAATTCATGGGTATCTTCCAACCATGGCTGATGCCAGCATTTCTTAAGCCATCATTTCGACCAGCAATTAACAACCAAAAAGTATCCGCCATTGCTGCCTGCGGTGCAGCAATAGATAAAATGGTTGCTACTGCAACCAAACACTTCTGCATGAATGCAAAAAAGTAGATATGAGTAATAAAGGCGTATAAAAAGCTACGTATCTAGTCAATATAGACACTCTAGACAGTGGTTCGATGATTCATTCAAGTACCTTGTGAGATATTCCTTAAAACCTTCCAAAATCAATCAGCTTAAAATAGCTAGATGAATTTGTATTAAGATGATCGGCTTTTATTGAGAAAATAATATGTTCGAATTCACTGGTATAAGTACCTTATACTACAAATAAATAAGCCTCAAACTCCTTCTATATACAAAGGATTTGAATCAAGTTGTGTAGTCGGCATTTATTCGAACATATTGATCTGATAGATCACATCCCCATGTCGTCGCGTCACCAATTCCATTACCAACCTTTAAAAGAATAGATATCGAATCATCAATAAGATATGCACCCCTTTTTCGTTCCTGCATATAACTCGAAACAGCATTTCGATCAAACATCACCGGTTCTCCTTTTTGGATTAATTGAAAAGGACCTATAAATAGATCTACATCATTTTTAGAAAAAACAACACCAGATCTACCTACAGCGGCAAGTATCCGACCCCAATTCGGATCACATCCATTAACAGCGGTCTTAACTAAAGAAGAGCTACATACAGTACGAGCAATTTGCCTTGCAGCAGAAGTACTCTCAGAACCCATGACTCGAACCTCTAACAAGCAATTAGCACCTTCCCCATCTCTAGCAATCGCTTTGGCCAAATATTGTGCTACAAGTTTCAAACCAACTTCTAAAATATCTAGATAATCATTCTCCAATCGAGATCCAGCAGAAAACGCAAGAAAAGCATCATTAGTACTTGTATCACCATCGACAGTGATCGAATTGAATGAGCACTCAGAAACACGCTGAATCATTGCCTGCCACAAATCAACAGGCACGCCTACATCACAACTGATATAGCCCAGCATTGTCGCTAAATCAGGATGGATCATTCCAGACCCTTTTGCCATTCCACCAATGCGAACAAGACGACCATCTAAATAAGCTTCATAAGCAATCTGTTTGTCTACAAGGTCAGTCGTCAAAATCGCATTTGCAGCAGTGCTTCCTCCTTGCTCACTCAGCTCGTCAACAAGTGAGTCCAAGCCAGCAATCAATTTATCAAGAGGTATAAATTCTCCAATTACACCCGTAGAACAAATCAAAACCTCTTCTGCATCCAATCCCAAACGTTTTGCTAAAGCACTAGTAGCAAGGACACTATCAATCAAACCACGTTTACCAGTACAAGCATTTGCTTGCCCAGAATTAATGAGAACTGCTCTTGCACAGCCAGCATTAACCTTCAAACGATCAATGCAAAGATCTACACAGGACGCCCTTACTAAAGATTTTGTAAAAGTTCCCGCACAAACAGCACCTTCTGGTGCAAGTAATAAAGCAAGATCTAAATTACCTGAAGATTTCAATCCAGCTTTAATTCCAGATGCCTTAAAACCACTAGGCATAGTTATCCCACCAGGGATAGGAGACCATAAAGAAGATGCCGAAAGGCTCAAATCTTGCAAAGGCGGAAGAACTATCCCTTATCTTGCGACATGACAGGCGATATTCACAATCCACTCGCACTAAAACGTTGGCATGGGCCCCAGCGTCGTATAGGTATAACAGGCGGAATTGCCAGTGGAAAAAGCAGTGTTGGAAAATTCTTGAAAACCATTAAAGGCTTACCAGTCCTTGATGCTGATATCTATGCACATGAAGCCTTGGGGCCAGGACAAACATCAACCTCTATCGTTCTTCAACGGTATGGCGATGAGGTCAAAAATCAAATAGAAGGAAGTGAGCCCTCAATTAACAGATCTGCCTTAAGCAAAATTATTTTTGCCAACCCTAATGAACGATTATGGCTTGAACAAATCATCCATCCAATAGTTCAGAAACGGCTGAAACAAGAATTAGAGGCTCAAAAAGATGCCCCAGTAATAGTACTTATCATTCCACTACTGTTTGAAGCAAGGCTTAATGACCTGTGCAGCGAAGTATGGGTCATAGCTTGCGATGCCAATCAACAAATTCAAAGGCTAATGGAAAGAAATCAATTGTCTGAAAGTCAAGCAAAACAAAGAGTTCAAGCACAATGGCCTATCAAAACAAAACTAAAGTTTGCTGACATCATCATTGATAACAGTAGAAAACCAAGAGAATGGCTACAAGAAGTAGATAAGCTCTGTTAGTTCTCTCACCCCTGCAACTTTTGACTAAGAATTTGATTGGCTAACTTTGGATCGGCTTTGCCTCCAGTTTGTTTCATCAACTGACCAACGAAAAAGCCTTGAAGCTTTTTCTTTCCTCCTCTGAAAGCATCTACTTCATTCGGAAAAGCAGAAAGTAACTCTTCCACAATCGCAATTATCACTTCAGGGTCACTTATCATTCCTAAGCCTCTTTGCTCAACAATCTCTTTTGGGGATCCACCATGACTGAGCAATTCTGGCAAAATTTCTTTCGCAATCTTGCCACTAATTTTGCCGCTATCAATCATCTGGATCATTTCAGCTAGCTGCTCTGGTTTAAACGCCAACTTTGCATAATTCAATCTGTTTGAATTGACATAGGCTGCAATGTCTCCAGAAATCCAATTTGATGCAGCTTTTGGATCTACTCCTACTTCTACAACAGCCTCAAAATAATTAGCCATTGATAGTTCTTCAGTCAATACACGAGCGTCATATGAAGATAGACCTAACTTCTCAGCGTAACGATGACGTTTCGCAGCAGGTAACTCTGGTAGTTCTGCATGCCAACTTTGACGAAGTTCCTTACTCACTTCTATAGGTCCTAAATCAGGATCAGGAAAATATCTATAATCACTACTGCCTTCTTTAGAACGCATGCTTTTAGTCAACTGCTTACCTTCATCCCATAAACGAGTTTCCTGGACAACAGTTTCACCTGCTTCATAGGCCCTAGTCTGACGTTGAATCTCATACTCACAAGCTTTTTGTATTGCAGAAAATGAGTTCATATTTTTTATCTCTACCTTTGTACCGAATGGTTCCTCAGGGCCAGGCCTAATGGAAATGTTTACATCACAACGCAATGAACCCTCTTGCATGTTGCCATCAGAAACTCCCAAATAACGCATAATGCGACGAATTTCTGCTGCGTACTCCGCTGCCTCCCTCCCCGTTCGCAAGTCAGGTTTGCTAACAATTTCAGCCAATGCAACACCAGCCCGGTTGTAATCAACTAACGAATGCGTTGAACCCGCAAGGCGATCACTTCCTGCATGTACCAACTTTCCTGCATCTTCTTCCATATGAAGACGCTCGATGCCGATTTTTTTGAGGTAAGTCTCCTTACCCTTTTCAGCAACCTCTACTTCAATCCATCCATCTTCCGCAATCGGTTCATCAAACTGTGAAATCTGATAATTCTTAGGTAAATCAGGGTAGAAATATTGTTTTCTATCAAATTTACTGTGTTGAGAAATATTCAAATTCAACGCCATTGCTGCCTTCACTGCATACTCAAGCACCTTCTGATTCAATACTGGAAGAGTCCCTGGAAGGCCACAAACAATAGGGTCAATATGTGTATTGGGATCATCACCAAACGCAGTGGAGGCTGAGGTGAATATTTTGCTATTGGTACCTAGCTGCACATGGGTCTCAAGACCAATAACAGCTTCCCAAGAACCACATAACTCTGGCATAACTATCGAAAAAGATTTAAAAATCTTTTGGCATTGCCTGTCGACGAATATCGGCAGACTGATCTACAAACAATAAAAGACACTATAAGAAATGATAAATATGTCTTCATCCAAGAAAGAACCATTATTAATCATTGGCGGAGGACTAATGGGTCTAGCAGTCGCTTATGAATTAGCCCGCCACGGTCTTACCGTTGAAATACTAAGCCGCCGCAGAAGCGAGGCAGCTGGCTTCGTAGCAGCAGGGATGCTTGCGCCCTATGCCGAAGGCCTGACAGGGGACCTACTCAAACTAAGCCAATTAAGCCTAGACCTAATACCAAAATGGGTTAAGAGAATTGAAAATGACAGTGGAATTGACTGTGGACTCAAAAAATGCGGAACAATTGTTCCATTCTCTTCAAGTGAAGAAAGAGATAAGCATCTATGCGCCCCTTTTGGTCACAAGCTTGACCGGACAGAATTGGAGAATGAATTACCAGGAATTGCGTCAAAATGGAAAACGGCTCTCCTGTTCAATCAAGATGGACAAATAGATAATCGTCGTCAATTAATGCGAGCCTTAGAGAAAGCTTGTGTTGCAATGGGTGTTCAATTCCAAGAAGGTATAGAAGTTCTTGAGTTACTTCATGACGAAAAAGAATTTAAAGGGGTAAGGGTCCTCAATGCAGAAGGAAAAATTGAAAAAATTCTTGGGGAAAAAGCTGTTTTATGTGGTGGCGCATGGAGCAACCAGATCTTTTCATCAATCCCAGTCTTTCCTGTCAAAGGTCAAATGATGTCGCTTCAAGGCCCCAAAGAATCACTCAATAGAATTCTTTATGGACCAGGAACATATATGGTGCCAAGAACAGATGGCCTAGTAGTCATTGGAGCTACCAGTGAAAAAAATGCAAAGTTTCAAGAAGGGTTAACACCTGATGGTCAGTCACAACTTCACCAAGGCATTCATGAGCTCTTTCCACAAGCAAGTCAATGGCCTCAAATGGAGCGATGGTGGGGTTTCAGACCCTGTACTCCTGATAAAAATCCTTTATTAGGGCCTTATCTTTTGAAAGGCTTATGGTTAGCAACAGGCCATTATCGAAATGGCGTGTTGCTTGCAGCAATCACAGCTGAATTAATTGTTAAATGCATTTGCAAAAAACAACTAAGCATCTCAGAAAGTCAATTATTGGAAAAATTTACTTGGAATAGATTTGCTGTTATTAATTAAAATTTCCCAACTTAATTAATGACAATATTTCCAAACAATTAAACATTCAAGACTCAACTCGCCAAATTTGGTCAGAAGGGGTCCAATCGTTAATTTCTGAAGGCTCGAACCAAAGACCTATCTCAAAAGAGGCAGTCTCCGGTCCATCTGAGCCATGAATCACATTACGTCCAATGTTGACAGCTAGGTCGCCACGAATAGTACCTGGATTTGCCTCCAGCGGTTTTGTCGCACCAATAAGATTTCGTGCACTTGCAATAACACCATTACCTTCCCAAACCATTGCTACCACAGGGCCACTAGTAATAAAGTTAACTAGTCCCGAAAAGAAAGGCCTCTCTCGATGCACTCCATAATGCCTTTCAGCTAGTTCACGACTTGGAATCAGTTGTTTCAGAGCCACTAACTTGAACCCTTTTCTCTCAAAGCGACCCAAAATTTCACCTATCAAGCCTCTTTGCACACCGTCAGGTTTGATAGCAACAAAAGTTCTTTCAGTAACCATGAAAATAAAAAACTCTGTATTAGGCCATCGTCATCTGCAGACTGCCTTCTTGGCAAGCAAAGCAAAAGCATGTCACGTAACCAAACTTTTATTTGAGGTGGTTCCTTTAAAGTCCATCAACTTTTCAAAGTTGACTCAACCCTCTAGACCTTGAGTAACACTGAACTCCACCTAAAGAAGAAAAATTGGACTGTCTCAGACAGCACAAATTTATATGGTCTAAATCGTTGGGGAGAAAAATATTTTTCAATCAACAATCATGGACATATCAATGTCAGTCCAAAAGGATCAAAAGATTCCGGCCTCGATTTACTTGACCTAGTAAATGAACTGGAGAGCCGTAATCTAACCATGCCTTTATTAATAAGGTTTGATGACATTCTTGAAGACAGGTTAACTCAACTACACAAAGCTTTTGCAAATGCGATTAATCAATACGACTACAAAGGTCACTATCAAGGTGTCTTTCCAATTAAATGCAATCAACAACGCCATGTTGTAGAAGAAGTAATAGCATGTGGTCATCGCTGGCATTTTGGTCTTGAAGCAGGTAGCAAAGCAGAGCTATTAATCGCACTTTCATTGCTAAAAAATTCAAAAGCATTGCTAATTTGCAACGGCTACAAAGACCAAAGGTATATAGAAACGGCTATTCTGGCTCGTCAACTTAATCGCCAACCAATCGTAGTAATAGAACAACTTGACGAAGTTGAGCGTATCATTGCTGCCAGTCGAGAACTTGGTGCGGCTCCACTTATTGGAGTTAGAGCTAAGCTTTCAAGTGAAAGTAGTGGTCGATGGGGTGCCTCTATAGGAGAAAAAGCAAAATTCGGCCTCTCAATTCCTGAAATCCTTGAAAGCATAGAAAAATTACGCTCTGCTCAGCTACTACAAGATCTACGTTTGCTACATTTTCATGTGGGTAGTCAAATAAATGATATTGCCATCCTTAAAGATTCCCTACAAGAAGCAGGACAAATCTACATCGAATTAAATCGTCTAGGCGCTCCAATGGGGTATCTAGACGTAGGTGGAGGATTAGGAATTGACTATGATGGGAGTCGTACAGCCACTGAAGCCTCTACAAACTACTCCCTCCAAAATTACGCAAATGATGTTGTAGCAACCATAAAGGATTGCTGTGAGTCTAATAGTATTAAAATGCCTACTTTAGTTAGTGAAAGTGGTCGAGCTATCGCAAGTCATTTTTCAGTTTTGATATTCAATGTTCTTAGCAAAAGTGAGGTCCCTGCTGAAATACCACCAGCCCAAAATAACGAATCGCTGATAATTAGAAATTTACGTGAGACATTGAAAGAGATCCAAGAAATCTCTACCAATGAGCAAATTGATAGTTCAAGGCTTCAAGAAGCATGGAATGATGCAATTAAATTCAAAACCGATGCGCTAAATGCATTTCGACTTGGATACATCAACCTAGAAGAAAGAGCTATAGCAGAACAACTCACCTGGGCTTCTGCACACTCCTTGAATGAACGCCTACCTCACTGCTCTCTAATCCCAGAAGATCTAAAGGAACTATATGCAACACTTGCAGGGACTTACTACGCAAATCTATCAATATTTCGCTCAGCACCAGATACATGGGCTATCGATCAACTATTTCCAATTATGCCAATACATCGCTTAGAAGAAGAACCTACACAATTGGGAGATTTTGCCGACCTTACATGTGATTCCGATGGCAAACTTGCAAGATTTATCAACAATGGACAAGTCAAATCCTTACTAGAACTGCATAGGCTAAAACCTAATGAGAAATACCTGATAGGAATGTTTCTCGGAGGTGCTTATCAAGAAGTGATGGGGAATCTCCATAATTTATTTGGAAGCACTCACTCAGTACATGTTCGAATGGCCCCAAATGGCGGGTATAAACTAGAACATGTCGTGCGTGGAGATACAAAGTCAGATGTGCTCCAAGCTATGGACCATGACCCAGAGATAATACTTGAAAGACTACGAGTAGCTAGTGAAGAAGCAATCCAAAAAAGAACTCTAAAAATCAAAGATGCGCAACGTCTTATGGATCATTTGGAAAGTAGTTTACGCCAAAGCACATATCTACAGGAATAAAATCAAGTCAAAGCAGCAACAATTTCCTCTCGAGCTAAATGAAGTGCACCATCAAGAGCCTTACCATCTCGTCCACCTGCCTGTGCTAAGTGTGGTCTCCCACCGCCGCCACCACCACACACCTTAGCTATTGCACCAATAAACTTTCCGGCCTTTAGGCCGCTAGCAACAACTTCAGACCCAAAAGCAGCAACCAAAACAACTTTACGTTGATCATCAAGGTCAGGTAGACCACCAAGAATGACTGCTGAATGTTTACCCAGGTGATCTACAAGTTTCTGAGCAGCAGCCTGAAGAGCTTCTCCATCAACAGCATCCAGGCGTTCAACAAGGTATTGAAAGTCACCTATTGCAACTGCATGCATTGAAAGTGCTAAAGCCTTAGTAATAGCTAATTGTTGATTAGCCATTACCAAAGCTTTTTCAGTACATTTTAATTCATCCTGTAAAGCCAATACCCGGTCGACAATCTCAGATGGTTGAGCCTTCAAGCGCTCACCAAGTCTCTTAACAACTACATCTCTTTCTTCCAAATAATCCAAAACTGCTAAGCCTGCAACAGCTTCAATTCGGCGAATCCCTGAAGCGATACCTGTCTCGGAAATAATCTTGAAAAGAGCAATCTCCGATGTATTTGAAACATGAGTACCGCCACATAGTTCCATAGATACTCCGGGCACATCGACAACACGCACAAAATTTCCATATTTTTCACCAAACATTGCAACAGCGCCAAGTGATTTCGCATCTTCAATAGGCATCTCTTTTATTTCCAATTCATAAGACCCCGCAATCCATGTATTTATCAACTGTTCAACCTCTTTTAACTCCTTAGATGTGATTGAACGAGGGGAATGAAAGTCAAAACGTAAACGATGAAAATTCACTAATGATCCAGCTTGACCAATACCTGGGTCAATCACCTGTTTCAGGGCCGATTGCAAAAGATGTGTAGCAGTATGATTTGCCTGAGCTCTACATCGAGAAATATTGTCAACTTTACTCTGCACAACGTCACCTATATTTACAGTTCCACTTTTTATAACGCCACTATGAATGTAGATTTCTCCATTACGAGTAACATTTTCAACTTCTACGATCGGCATACCCAAAGCAGACTCAATGCCAACAAGGACTCCGCAATCACCAATTTGGCCACCCCCTTCAGCATAAAAAGGAGTGGAATCAAGAACTACCTGTACTTCATCTCCTGTGCATCCCTGCAAAGAGGCATTTCCATTTACAACCAACCCTTGAATAGTTGAATGATGCCTTAAAGACTTGTACCCATGAAAACTAGTTGCCTCAAAATCACGTGCCATTTTGGCAATGGCATCCTGTACTGTCAGGTCAATACTTACAGTTGCGGACTTCGCTCGCTGGCGCTGTTCATCCATAGCTTTCTCAAATCCCAAAACATCCACAGTCAAATGATGTTCTTCTGCTATTTCTTGCGTAAGTTCCAAAGGGAAACCATAGGTATCATATAACTCAAAAGCCTGTTCACCACTAATTTCTTGAGGCTTTTGCTCCAACAAATGCTCTAATAACTTTTCTCCTCTATCAAGAGTTTCCAAAAACCGCGCTTCTTCACGTTTCAACTCCTGCAATATCACATCACGTCGTTCAAGCAATTGTGGATAAACTGATTGCATCAACTGAATAGCGACATTCCCAATTTCACCCAGAAATGGCTTTCCAATACCAATTGAACGTCCATGTCGAACAACTCGACGTATTAGCCGACGCAAAATATATCCTCTACCTAAATTGCTAGCGATAACGCCATCACAAATCAACTGAGTTACAGCTCTAATATGATCACCAATCACTTTAAGAGATGTCTTTCTTTTTTCATCTAATGTCTGATAGTCAATAGATGCAATTAATGCTGCCTTCTCAATCAAAGGATAAATCAAATCAGTTTCATAATTATTAGGAACACCTTGCAAGATCTGGGCCATTCTCTCAAGACCCAAGCCTGTATCAATATTGCAATTCTCAAGTGGGTTTAAGATACCTGAAGAATCGCGGTTGTACTCCATAAAAACCAAATTATAAAATTCAATAAATCGAGTGTCGTCCTCAAGGTCAATCACTTTATCTCCCAACTCTGGCTTGAAGTCGTAATAGATCTCTGAACATGGCCCACATGGACCTGTTGGCCCAGAAGCCCAAAAATTATCTTTCTCATCCATTCGAATAATTCGCTGAGGTTTAATCCCTACGACATCACGCCATATTTCCGCAGCCTCATCATCTTCACGAAAAACACTCACTACAAGATTTTTTGGATCTAGACCAAAAACTTCAGTAGTGAGTTCCCAAGCCCACTGAATTGCTTCCTTCTTAAAATAATCACCAAAAGAGAAATTCCCAAGCATCTCAAAGAACGTGTGATGTCTGGCCGTACGACCTACATTCTCAATATCATTCGTTCGAATGCACTTTTGACTACTAGTAGCTCTAGGTGCTGGACGTTCCTGTTGACCCAAAAAAACAGGCTTAAATGGCAACATCCCTGCGATTGTTAAAAGAACCGTAGGGTCATCAGGTACTAAAGAAGCACTAGGAAGTACCTGGTGACCTCTTTCAGAAAAAAATGCCAAAAAAGCACTCCTTATCTCCTCTCCCGTACGAGGTCGCGACATGCAAAATTGAGATGATCGTTCAATGGTCATAGCGCAACTAGGCGTGAGATAAAGGGCCAACAGCCATGATCAACATGCAAAATATCAAAAAAATAATCATCATCCCACTAAGGCCAATCAGAAAGCCCTCATCAACCTGAACTTATTTCTGGAATAAATGATCAATTAGTAAGAATGGATAAAATTTGCTGAGACTATCTAAGAAGTCTATAAACCATTACTAAATCTGAATACAAGAAATGAAATAGCCTGAATATTATGAAATTAATTATGCCAATCAAGAAAAAAGCCTTCAACGAGATGACGAGAAAGCTCCTCTACTGGCATCATTAGTATTAGAAACTCTCGTAGAGTTTGCTCCTCACATGAATTCCGCGTCGCGGCCATGAGCCTGCTGCACGCCACCTGGCTTCCGGCCATTCGTACTCCGACCAGCTCTGGTCGACCAGCACTTCTTGTGTGGGCTGATGCATGGCGCGTCGCATCCCCAACTAGTCCAGGCGATACCCCAGCACTACACCCCTTTTCTCTCGAATCTAAAGCTTTGCGCTCATGGCTGATTGAAAAAGATTTGTTGCCTAATGACATCATCGATGCAACTGCTTGCCTCACTCTTCCTAGTAGATCATTAAAGCCTAGAAATACTACAAAAACAGTTCACGAAAAGTCCAAAGCAGAAGAATTAGATAAGCCAAATTGGACTGGACTCCCATTACAAGCCGGAGAACCTGTTCCTAAGCAATGTGAATGGTGGCCCTGGCAAGTACAAGGGCTTGCAGTGGAGCCAGCCGCAGCGACAGCATGGCTATCAAAACTCCCATTATCAGGAAGACAGCCTGATCTAGGTGACGAGCTCAGGTGGTGGAGTCATCTACAACGTTGGGCCCTGAGTATTATTGCTCGTGGACGTTGGCTACCACAAGTTGAACTTAGTAGAGGAGAAGGCTATCCTCATCGTGCGCGCTGGGTTCCCCTACTCAATCGAGAAGATGACCGACGTAGGCTAGAAGAATTAGCAGCAGGACTGCCTCTTGTTGCAACCTGTGCTCTGCCATGGCGAGAACCAACTGGGAAAAGGAGTAACCGGACAACCAGGCTAAGGCCTGAAGCCATGAGAGCAGCTAATCCAGTTGCCTCATGTAGGCCCCGCAGCGGACGTCTGCGCGTCGCCAACCTTTTAGAAGAGCTGGTAGATGCACAATTACGCAAAGGATTTGAACCTAATACAGAATCCCTCGACCCATTACTTGCAACTTGGCAGGAAGCACTTGGATCAGAAAGTGGAGTCATAACACTCTCTGATGAAGAAGCAGCACGTCTGGCAACAGCTAGCAACCATTGGAGAGAAGGTGTTGCAGGAACTGTGGCCGCTGCAAGAGCTTGTCTTGAATTATTTACACCTACAGAAAACAATGACCTTTGGGAATTACGCTTTGCATTACAGGCTGAGGCAGATCCCACGCTCAAAGTACCGGCCACCAAAGCATGGGGAGCAGGCTCTAAACTTTTACAACTAGGGGAAGTTCAAGTAGAACATCCAGGTGAAGTACTTTTAGAAGGGTTAGGACGAGCACTGACAGTCTTCGAACCAATTGAAAGAGGTCTAGATAGTGCAACACCTAACTCAATGCAGATAACACCTGCAGAAGCCTTTGTACTTGTTCGAACCGCCGCTTCTCAGCTCAGAGATGTAGGTGTAGGAGTTGAACTGCCACAAAGTCTCTCTGGAGGATTGGCAAGTCGCCTTGGTCTAGCTATTAAAGCAGAACTTTCAAAAAGATCGAAAGGATTCACACTTGGTGAAAGCCTAGATTGGGAATGGAAGTTAATGATTGGTGGCGTAAGCTTAACTCTCCATGACCTAGAGCAACTAGCAGGCAAAAAAAGTCCATTAGTTCACCACAAAGGTGCTTGGATTGAACTACGCCCAAACGATCTAAAGAACGCAGAGTTATTTTGCAATGCCAATCCCGAAATCAGTCTGGATGACGCTCTGAGATTAACTGCAACAGAAGGCGAGTCACTGATGAAATTACCAGTACATCGCTTTGAAGCTGGACCTAGACTGCAAAGTGTTTTAGAGCAATACCACCAACAAAAAGCACCCGATCCATTGCCGGCCCCAGAAGGCTTTAATGGACAATTAAGGCCTTATCAAGAGCGTGGATTGGGATGGCTTGCTTTCCTAAACCGATTCGATCAAGGAGCATGTTTAGCAGATGATATGGGCCTAGGAAAAACAATCCAACTTCTTGCTTTTCTACAACACCTAAAAATTGAAAAAGAGCTCAAACGACCTGTCCTACTTATTGCACCAACATCTGTCTTAACCAATTGGAAGCGAGAAGCTCTAGCCTTCACTCCTGAGTTACAAGTTTGTGAGCACTACGGACCAAAACGGCCTTCTACTGCATCAAAGTTAAAGCAGTCCCTAAAAAACATAGATCTTATGTTAACGAGCTATGGGCTAATGCAAAGGGATAGTGAGCTATTAGAAGCAATCGACTGGCAAGGGATAGTCATTGATGAAGCACAAGCCATTAAAAATTCAAATGCAAAACAAAGTCAAGCAACACGTGACATCGCTAAAACTGGAAAAAGCAATCGTTTTCGCATTGCTCTAACAGGTACGCCAGTAGAAAATCGTGTCAGTGAATTATGGGCATTAATGGACTTTCTTAACCCTAATGTCCTTGGAGAGGAAGATTTCTTTCATCAACGCTATCGGCTACCCATAGAGAGATATGGAGATATCTCTTCACTCAAAGATCTAAAAGCAAGAGTCAGTCCTTTCCTTCTTCGAAGGCTAAAAACAGATAAGGCCATTATCTCTGACCTTCCAGAAAAAGTCGAGCTTAGTGAATGGGTTGGCTTAAGTAATGAACAGCAAAGTCTCTACCAGAAAACTGTAGAAGAGACACTCGATGCAATTGCCAGGGCTCCAAGAGGGCAGAAACATGGAAAAATTCTCGGACTTCTAACTCGCCTAAAGCAAATATGTAATCACCCTGCTTTAGCACTTAAAGAAGAAACTGTTGACAAAGATTTCTTAATTCGTTCCGCCAAACTACAAAGACTAGAGGAAATCTTAGAAGAGGTAATTGAATCTGGAGATAGAGCTTTACTCTTTACTCAATTCGCAGAATGGGGTCATCTACTCCAAATATACCTTCAAAAAAGATGGCGATTTGATGTGCCCTTCTTATATGGAAGTACCACTAAAACAGAAAGACAAGCCATGATTGATCGATTTCAAGAAGATCCTCGTGGACCACAAATTTTCTTACTTTCACTTAAAGCAGGAGGGATAGGTCTAAACTTGACTCGTGCCAATCATGTCTTTCACATAGATCGCTGGTGGAACCCTGCGGTAGAAAATCAAGCAACAGATCGTGCCTATCGCATAGGTCAAGAAAATAGAGTCATGGTGCACAAATTTATTACTAGTGGATCAGTAGAAGAAAAAATTGATCAAATGATTAAAGAAAAATCTAGACTAGCTGACGATATTATTGGCTCAGGTGAAGATTGGCTCGGAAGTTTAGGCGCTAGTGAATTACGTGAATTAGTCACTTTAGGAGACAATTAAGTCATCCATCCAATTATGACCAATTCATCCAAAACCAAGTCCGAAATTACAACTGCTCTAAGTGAAGAAGGGCTTGGGCAACAACCATGGTGGGTAGAACAATGGATGGAACTGATCAATTCCTACAGGTTTAAAAAACGACTCGAAAGAGCCTGGACCTATGCAAGAGAAGGCAATGTTACCTCAATCCGCTTCGAAGGGCGCAGGGTGCATGCAAGGGTACAAGGAACTGGAGAAGATCCATACAAAGTAAAGCTATGGCTTGATGTATTAAATGACGAGGATTGGCGATATGTACTTGAAGCATTAACTCAAAAAGCACGTTGGTCGGCGCAATTACTAGCAGGAGTCATGCCATCTGATATAGAAAGAGCCTTTGCCGCTAGTGGACGTAGATTATTTCCATTTAAACTGCAAGAAGTTCGTAGCGAATGTAATTGCCCCGACAAAGCGAATCCTTGCAAGCACATTAGTGCAATCTATTTTCTAATGGGGGATCGTTTCAGTGAAGATCCTTTTGTACTATTTCAACTAAGAGGACGTACTAGAGCAAAATTATTAGAAGACCTAGCTGAACAACGACGAGAAGTCCTCAAAGACCTTGCAAAAGAAGAGGAGCAGAAAAATGACAATTCTCAGGAGTCAATTATCGATGATATCTCTATTCCTCTAACTCATCCAGCTATAGCTGATCCAAGTCTTTGGTGGCAATACGAGGGCAATCTTAATGCAGATTTAGTCGTAATCACCCCAGCCATGGAAGGAGATACTGGCTTACATTCTGCTGGAGATCTACCTCTTGCTGAAGAACCACGGTTCCAGGAGGCTCGCCAAAAATTCCTTCATCATTTACATCAAGAAGGAGCAAAACTAGCCCAACAAGCAATGCTTCAAGCCATGACTGACGGTGAATAAAGCTCCATGGATGAAAGATAAATCGTTAAAGATAGTAAATCTACTTTTAAAGTCGTATTACCAAGCCTATGGCGAACATCTAATCACTACATCAAAACACTTTCATTCAACTCACGAAGCTGGCACCATCCTCTTCACAATGCCTTATCCTGTAATGGCTCATGATAATACAACTGATCCTTGTTTAAGTTATGCCAACTCTGCAGCATTGCAACTTTGGGGTAGATGTTGGGAAACAATGATTGGTATGCCATCAAGATTAACGGCACCAACAACAGAATACGAACAACGTAAATACGCATTAATCCAAGCAAGAGAGAATCATGCGATCAAGAATTATCAAGGCATAAGAGTTAATCGCAAAGGGGAGCTTTTCATAATCAAAAATGTTCGTATATGGACGATATGGGATGAAGAGGGGTGCATTTACGGTCAAGCTGCCACTTTCAACTTGTGGGAAAAATTTAACAAAGAAAAAAGCTAAATCTATTCCTTTGGCAATCAGAACTTAAATGGATAAGGATGTATAAAATAGGAGCAACATGCAACGTCGGAAACTACTTCAAACTGGAGCCACAGCCATTACAGCTGCAGTTGGAACAAGCTTAATAAGCTCATGCACCATTCGTAGAGAAGAGGCAAACACTGTCAATGCACTTCCAACAATTAGATGGCGTATGGCCACGAGCTGGCCTATTTCATTAGATACGATTTTTGGTGGGGCAGAAACAATCTGCGAAAGAGTTAATGCCTTAAGTGGTGGAAAGTTTCAAATCAAGCCTTATGCGGCAGGAGAAATTGTTCCTGGCCTAGAGGTCCTAGATGCTGTACAGGCAGGATCTGTAGAGTGTGGACATACCGCAAGCTATTACTACAAAGGAAAGAATCCTTCTTTTGCATTTGGTACCTCTGTACCTTTTGGCCTTACTGCTCAACAACAAAATGCATGGCTATATGAAGCAGGTGGAATTGAAGCAATGAATAAAATTTTTGGTGATTTTGGAGTCATCGGTTTTCCTGCAGGAAATACTGGAGCACAAATGGGTGGGTGGTTTAAGCAAAAGCTTGAAGGATTGCAATCTCTGCAAGGGTTAAAAATGCGCATCCCTGGCTTTGGAGGCGAAGTCATGTCGCAATTAGGAGTCAATGTTCAGGTTCTCCCAGGGGGTGAGGTATATCTAGCTCTTGACCGTGGAGCCATTGACGCTGCCGAATGGACCGGTCCATACGATGATGAAAAACTTGGTTTCGCTAGAGCAGCTCGTTTCTATTACTACCCAGGCTGGTGGGAACCTGGACCAACACTTAATGCCCTTGTCAACAAAACAGCATGGGGCAAGCTACCTAAAGAATATCAAGCAATTTTCAATACAGCTTGCTACGAGGCCAATCTGACAATGCTTAGTCGATATGACACACGCAATGGTTCAGCATTACAAAGGCTTATTAAAGGTGGTACAGAGCTAGTCCCTTACGACAACCAAATTCTTACAGCCGCTTCTTCAGCAGCTTTTCAACTCTATTCAGACATTTCTTCAAAAGATCAAGGCTTTCGTCAGCTCTTTGAGCAATGGCAGAAATTCCGTCAAGAAATTTCTTCATGGAACAAAGTGAATGAATTCACTTTCACAAGCTTTACTTATCAATAGCAAAAATATGAAGTACTGGATAGCTATTTCACATCGACTAAATAACATCAATAAATCCTTCGCAATATTGGCTCGTTGGGCAGTTTTATTAATGCTCATTTTAGGCCTGTGGAATGTAATTGGCAGATATTTAGGAGTAGCTATTGGACAAAATCTAAGCTCAAATAGACTTATTGAAGCTCAATGGTATCTATTCGACGTAATTTTCTTATTAGGGTTGGGCTGGACGCTGCAATGCAAAGGCCATGTTCGTGTAGATGTACTTCAAAGTAATTGGAGCAGCAGACGCAAAGCAAAGATCGAATTATTAGGGACAATTTTCTTGTTATTGCCTTTTGCAATTGGAGTAATGGCCATCTCAATAGAACCCACTCTTCTCTCCTGGCTAATTGGTGAAGCCTCTCCAGATCCACATGGATTGCCACGCTATTGGATCAAAAGTCTTATTCCAATCGGTTTCCTTTTATTAGCTCTCCAAGGAATCTCTGAAGCAATTCAAAAGGCGTCAGAACTCAAAGGATCTTTATTATCCCAAGAATCACAAGATAGCAATTACAAGGAGAATCGCCTTGATTGAGATTGAATTACTTGGGTATGTAATCACCTTCAATCCAACCTTGTTCCTTGGGCCAAGCATGTTTTTAGCACTGGTAATAGTTCTTTTAAGTGGCTATCCAGTGGCGTTTTGTTTAGGGGGTATAGCAGTCTTCTTTTCGTTAATTGGAATGCTGTTAGGAGAAATTGACCCCGTTTTTGTCACTGCACTACCCCAAAGAATAATGGGGATAATGGCCAACTTCACATTGCTTGCTATACCTGCCTTTATCTTCATGGGAGCAATGCTAGAAATTTCTGGCATTGCAGAAAGACTATTAGAAAGCATGGGTCAACTCCTTGGCAGAGTCCGCGGAGGATTAGCACTTGCAGTTGTACTTGTTGGGTCATTGCTAGCAGCAACAACCGGTGTCGTCGCAGCAACCGTTACCACCATGGGATTAATCTCTCTGCCAGCCATGTTAAGAGCAGGTTATGACAAATCTCTCGCAACAGGAGTCATTGCAGCATCAGGAACACTTGGACAAATCATTCCACCCAGCATTGTTTTAGTAGTCCTTGGAGACCAACTTGGAATCTCAGTCGGTGACCTTTTCCTAGGTTCTCTAATCCCAGGGATATTGATGGCCAGTGCATTTGCTATCTACGTACTAATAATTAGCTCTCTAAAACCTGAACTTGCCCCCCAACAAAATTCAGTTGATCTCAAACCACTTCAACTGATAAAGCTGATGCAAATAATGATTCCTCCACTAGGCCTGATCTTACTGGTACTTGGAAGCATCTTTTTTGGAATCGCAACTCCAACCGAAGCAGGAACATTAGGTGCTGTTGGTGCAATGGGGCTAGCAGCTAATAATGGAGGTTTTAGTCGCAAAGCCCTCTCAAAAGTTTGCGATGAAACTCTACGAACAACGTCAATGGTGATGGCAATTTTACTTGGATCAACAGCATTTAGTTTAGTTTTTAGAGGCATAGGTGGTGATGAACTCATAGCAAATCTTTTGTTGAACCTTCCAGGTGGAAAAGTCGGATTTTTAGCCTTCAGCATGTTGATTATTTTCTTTTTAGGTTTTTTTATTGACTTCTTTGAAATCGCTTTCATAGCAGTACCTCTTCTTCTTCCCACAGCTCGCCAACTCCTTGGACCAGACGCTCTTCTCTGGCTAGGAGTCGTGATTGGGGCAAATCTTCAAACATCCTTCCTGACACCACCATTTGGCTTTGCTCTTTTTTATCTCAGAGGAGTCGCACCAAAAACAATTACGACTAAAGAAATCTATATGGGTGCATTACCGTTCGTGGCTCTCCAAATCACCGTTTTATGCCTAATCATCGTGGCTCCAGCTCTCGTAAACTGGCTACCAAATATGTCCTGGACTTGAACCAAGACTCACAAACCACAAAATCCCCTTCGTACAGTCAGAACATTGAGAGAAACATTACATGACATCTATGAAACCAAGCACCACAATTACAACAACAAAACATCCAAGGTTGTCATTGCAAAGTACAGCCATTGGCACTGATACAACTACAATTCGTTCTCTTGATTGGGATCGGAGTCGTTTTGATATTGAATTTGGCCTACGAAATGGGACTACATACAATAGTTTCTTAATAAGAGGAAAAAAAAGTGCACTCATTGACACGAGCCATATCAAATTCGAAAAAGATTGGTTGTCTCTGCTCGAAGAAAATATTGACCCCAAAGAAATTGATTACCTAATCGTCAGTCATACCGAACCTGACCATTCAGGCCTAATTGGTAATGTTCTAAATCTCAATCCTCAAATACAAATCGTAGCCTCAAAAGTTGCAATACAATTCCTGGAAAGTCAAGTACATCGTGACTTTAAATCAATCCCTGTAAAAAGTGGTCATACTCTTGATCTTGGAATAAATCCGTACAGCAACATCAATCACAAGTTTGAATTCCTAAGTGCACCAAACCTTCATTGGCCAGATACAATTTTTTCATTCGATCATGGCACTGGCATTCTCTATACATGTGATGCATTTGGTCTTCATTACTGCTCAGATCAAACCTTTGATGATGATTCCGAGGCAATTGCACCAGATTTTAGATTTTATTACGATTGCCTTATGGGGCCAAATGCGAGAAGTGTTTTACAGGCACTAAAACGTATAGACAATTTACCCACCATTAACACAATAGCAGTAGGTCATGGTCCTCTCTTACGCAATCATCTAAACCTATGGATAACTAACTATCGAGATTGGAGCAAGCAAAAAAGTAAAGGTGAACGTTATGTCGCCGTATGTTATTTAAGTCAATATGGGTTCTGCGATAGCCTTAGCCAAGCCATTGCACATGGAATTAACAAGGCCGATGCAGAAGTACAACTTGTAGATCTACGAGCAACTGACACCCAGGAGCTGAGCGCTCTAATCAGTGGGGCTGAGGCAATTATTGTGCCAACATGGCCAAGCAAGGCAGATGCAGAAATCACAAATTCTATCGGAACACTTTTAGCAGGCCTGAATCAAAAGCAATGGGTAGCCGTTTATGACGCATTCGGAGGGAATGATGAACCCATCGATACAGTAGCCAGTCAACTACGAAGTCTTGGTCAGAAAGAAGCATTCTCCCCACTACGCGTTAAGCAAGTCCCGGATGGCAATATATATCAACGTTTTGAAGAAGCAGGTACCGACTTAGGACAAATACTTAACAAGAAAAAAAGTATCGCTGCCATGAAAAGCCTCGATGGAGATTTAGATAAAGCGTTAGGTCGACTCAGTGGAGGGTTATACGTTGTAACAGCCAGCCAAGGAAAAGGAATAAGCAAGCGAAGCAGTGCAATGATTGCAAGCTGGGTAAGTCAAGCCAGTTTTAAGCCTCCTGGATTAACTGTGGCGGTCGCAAAAGATAGAGCAATTGAAACCTTGATGCAAATTGATGATCATTTTGTCGTCAATATTCTCAAAGAAGATAACTATCAAACTTTACTTCGACATTTCCTTAAACGCTTCCCTCCTGGCGCCGATCGTTTTTCTGGAATAAATATCCTCGAAGATGTTGCGAAAGGAGGACCCGTGTTGACTGATGCTCTAGCTTTTCTCGACTGTCGTGTCGCACAACGTCTTGAAGGTCCTGATCATTGGATTATCTATGGAATTGTCGAGCAAGGAAATGTGGCAGATACAGAAGGCTTGACAGCAGTACATCACCGAAAAGTTGGTAATCACTACTAATGCAAAGCACTTTTAATTCTATGCAAAAACCTACATCCACAAATTTACAAGTAATAACCATTCCAATAGAATCTGGACTTATCAGTTTGCGTAGCCTTACTAGCAAGCGTATACGCTTTGAATTGGAATATGCCCTTGAAAAGGGTAGTACAGATAACAGTTTCCTTTTCACCAATGACAAGCTCTCTAGAGATGAGCAACAGGAAGCTGTACTTGTTCATCCACCAGGAGCTATTTATTCAGAAGTATTTCTACCAAGTCTCACAACTTGCTTACCAGATAGCACTATTCGAATCAAAGTAGTCGTTGGGCATGTGAATCCCAACAGAGTCAAATTTTTAAAGCAATTACAAGGAATCTATCCGAACCTTGAATTAATTAGTTCCAATCCAGGTGCAAAGTTACTGAAAGAGTTGTGGAGTCAACGCAAACCCACATCAGCAACAACAAGCCAAGAGAATCAAAATGAAGAAATTCCTATCCCAAGCATAAATGTCATACGGCAAGAACAAAACATGCAAATCGGTTCCAACTATCAATTAAAATTAATCCCAGCCCCTACACCCCGTTGGCCAGGATGTCTACTTGCATTTGAAGAAGAGCTAGGTCTATTAATGAGCGATAAGCTTTTTGCTGCCCATATTTGCACGAGTAATTGGGCTGAGGCCACTAGAAGTAGCACAGAGGAAGAGAGGCGACATTTCTATGACTCTTTAATGGCAACGATGGAAGGCCAAGTATCTAGCATTATCGATAGGCTAGAAGAGCTGGATATCAAAACGATTGCACCAGGTCATGGCCCAGCAATAGAGACAAGTTGGCGTAGTTTGTTAAATGATTACCGCAAATGGGGAGAAGGGCAACAGCAAGCATTCATCAAAGTAATTCTTTTATTTGCCAGTGCGTATGGAAATACAGCAGCAATTGCTGATGCTCTCGCTAATGGAATTCGCAGAACTGGTGTTCAAGTGCAAGCTATAAACTGCGAGTTTACAAATGCAAATGAACTCATTTCAGCAATTCAAAAAGCTGATGCATATCTAATAGGCTCACCAACACTTGGAGGACATGCCCCTACACCAATCGTTTCTGCTTTGGGCACGTTACTTGCGGAAGGTAATAGAGACAATCCAATAGGTATTTTTGGAAGTTATGGCTGGAGCGGAGAAGCTATTGATCTACTAGAGAACAAACTTCGTGATGGTGGCTTCAAGTTTGGATTTAAGCCAATCAAAGTAAAGTTCACTCCAGATGCATCATTAATCAAAACTCTCGAAGAAACTGGAACACAATTTGGCAGAAACCTACTCAAAATACAAATTCGCCAACAGCGTCGTTCAACTGAAGGGATGAGCAGTAGTCGTAGTGATCCCTCGATCCTCGCATTAGGAAGAGTTATTGGCTCCTTATGTGTATTAACAGCTAGTAAGGAAAGTGGAGAAGAAACATTAAATGGAGCAATGGTCGCTAGTTGGGTGAATCAAGCAAGTTTCAATCCGCCAGGCCTCAGTATTGCAGTAGCCAAAGACCGTGCTGTAGGTGCATTACTACATAACGGGGATTATTTCGCACTAAATGTGCTCGCGGCTGGGAAACACAACAAACTGATGAAAAAATTCCTGCAGGCATTTGAACCAGGTGCAGACCGATTTTCAGGCCTCACGCTCCTCAAAAGTCCACAAGCCCAGCCAATACTGCCCGAAGCATTAGCATGGCTAGAAGGATGTGTAAAACATCGTATGGAGTGTGGGGATCATTGGCTTATATATGCAGAAGTCACCAATGGAAAGGTCCTAGATCTCAACAGCAAAACCGCCGTACATCATCGACGTACTGGCGCAAATTATTAAAAACTTCTCAATCCAAAATCAATTACTCTGATAGATAAACTCAAAATGACTTCACAAAAAGATCTGCTAATTATCACTGCAAGTAATGGTGAAAATCTTAAGTT
Organism: Prochlorococcus sp. AG-363-P15; assembly: GCA_003278175.1. Lineage (GTDB taxonomy): Bacteria > Cyanobacteriota > Cyanobacteriia > PCC-6307 > Cyanobiaceae > AG-363-K07. The sequence continues at coordinate 27,636 of QCGF01000001.1, read as the reverse complement.
GGCAAAGCGCTTTATACAAATAGGAAGCAATCTCGGCAAGGAAATGGAGCTCCTCGATTTAACAAGTCTTGATTTACCCTTGTACAACCCGCGAATTCATAAGAAAGAAGGTATTCCTCCTCTCGTAAAATCCTTATCTATAAAAATGAGATCCATTCCTCATTGGGTAATTTGTGCACCTGAATACAACGGATCAATCCCACCTGTTTTTACTAGTGCACTTGCCTGGCTATCAGTCCAAGAAAATGACTTCAGAACCTTATTTAATGGTCGACCAATAGCAATAGCTACTTTTTCCGGAGGAGGAGGTATGGAGTTGCTTTTATCAATGCGAATACAACTCACTCATTTAGGGGCTCAAGTCGTTGGACGCCAACTAATAAGTAATCACAACAAACCCGCAAAAGATGAGTCAATTGAAGATCTACTTAAACGGCTTGTACAAATGAAAGTACTAAGCCTTTAAAAATGATTGAAATTGTCGATTGAGACTTACAACAATTGATGTTTATAAGTCAGGAAAACACTATATGTAGTGGCAAGGCACCACATATAGTGGTATGAATATTTTGAAGGTTGTATTGTTACCCTGGCTATATCAAATGGGATTTAATCACGATTACAACGTTGCCATTCGATATCGAGGTTTTCTACTCCTCAGACAACCCAACCAAACATGGTTGGTACGGCCGGAGCGAAGTCCAATGTTATTGCTCCCTTTTAGAACAAATAAATGCACTCTTTCAGAAGTGAAAAAGATCTTAGAAAGAAAGCTATCGGAAAAATTGATTCTTAGTGAAGCTGCGTAAGTTAACTATTAAAAGACATACAAAAATCACTGCAAATCCTTGTTTAAACGATTCCGATTCCATACTTCAAGTACTTGACGAGCCATTGGCAACGCATGCACAGATCCCCCTCCAGGGGTATTTTGTGCAAAAGCAACAATCACAATTTCACTTGATTCAAAAGGTGCAAAACATACAAACCACGCATGATCAGACCCACCGGTACTATCTTCCGCAGTCCCTGTCTTGCCTGCTACTGGAGGAAGAGTCGGAGAACTTAAAGTTAAGTTAGCTCCTGTACCTGACTCTACAACTTTCCTTAAGCCTCGACGTATTGTCTCCAATGTTGACGGCATGATGTTTACTTGCTTGCGATACTTTGATGAAGTCCAATCAACATCTAAATCAGCCAGATGAGGAGTAACTAAATACCCGCCATTAGCAAAAACAGCATAAGCACGTGCAAGTTGCAAGGGAGTAATTTGCACAACCGACTGGCCTATAGAAGCACTGGCAATATCCTCTGGAATCCAAGGGGTTTGCCCAGGCTTACCCCAGCCACGCCCTTTTGCCGCCCATTCCTTGTTCCCAACTATTCCTTTACTCTCTTCATAACTAATTTCAATCCCTGTAAGTGCATTGAAACCCAATTCAACAGCAGCCTCATATAAAGCTCTATCTCCAACACCAACACCAACCTGATAAAAGAAAGTGTTGCTTGATACTCTCAAAGCATCCTCATAACCAATCCAGCCATATCCCCTCCTGTTGTGTTCAGGGAAGCAATGACTCCCATACTTAATGCAAGAAACTGTTTTTAAACGAACATCCGATGGGAATTTCCCACTCTCCATGCCAGCCATTGCTGTGACTGGCTTCCAAGTACTACCAGGGTCATATGCATTAATAGCTCTACTAAAAAGTGGCATTAAAGGAGATAAAAAAAGTGCGTCATATTCCTTTTGAGTCATTATTGGCTTTGAAAAAAAGTTTGGATCAAAGTGTGGTCTACTAGCCATTGCTCTAATCGCCCCTGTATGTGGATCAAGAGCAACTACAGCTCCAGCAGATTTATCATCAAGAGCTTTTTCAGCAGCAATCTGCAAATCCAAATCTATAGTTAAAAAGAGATCCTTCCCTTCCTTTGGAGACTTAAACCCAAGACTACGTTGAACAGTGCCAATAGCATCAACTTCAAGCATTTCTCCACCCCATTCTCCACGCAAAATCTTTTCATAAGCAGCTTCGACACCAGTTCTTCCAATACGGTCTGATAAGACATAACCTTTCTCACGCAAAACTGTGAATTCTTTTTGAGTAATAGGTTGGGTATAACCCAAAACATGAGACGCAACTGTCCCATATGGGTAATAACGAACCAACTCCACATCAACCTGCGCACCAGTCAGACTTTGCTCTCTTTCTTTAAATCTCAGAACCTGTTTGGCAGTTAAATCTCTTGCCAAAGTAATCCTAAAAGGATCATTAATAACACCTCTAGTAAAACTATTATCCATAGATTCTTGCGGAAGCTGAAGGTAATCAGATAAGCGGTCCAGCAAGGATGGCCATTTATCTTTAGCAACTAAACGAGGCTGCACGGAAAGCGAATATGTGAGCTTGCTATCAGCCAAAATCTTTCCTCGAAGATCAAGTAATCGACCACGTATCGGAGGGCGTGAAACTAAACGAATTCTATTTTCATCAGAAAGTTTCCTATAAAAAGAACCTTGAAGAACCTGCAACCAAAAGAGTCGACCTGTCATTGCTCCAAAGAGAATGAACAAAATCAACAAAAAAACATTTGGTTGATTATCTAAACCTATTTTTCGATTATTACTAACATCTTGCTGAGCGATTTCCTTCATCTATCTCAAAACTTCTCAGATTTAGAAATCGACTGTTCAGATGAGTCATTCAAAATTAAATGCTCAAGTTCTTTCATATCAAATTGAATTCTATCCAAACAATCCATTAAAGAAGTATGGTCAAAAGTCTCTGAAGATTGAGGTGTTGTTGTCTCAACGGCTACGTCTACTGAAACAACCGGGTTTCCAAGCCCTGGACTAATTTTATCAAGACGGTCTCGAAAAAGTCTTGCTGAAGGTTCTCCTTCTATGCGGAGTGCATCTAAAGGCTCTGATGTAGACGTAAACACTTCAACTACTTTGCCAGCCCCACCCTGCCTGGCCCGTTCAACCACTGCCATTCCAACTGGAAGAACATCCTGTAAAAAAGATAAGTGCAGGTTTTCTATTGGATCAACGGCCATAAAAGCCTAAATTTCTATCTAACCCCAGTTTGCTCGGAAGGCATCAAAAATGGCGGACAATTGACATTTGATACACCCAGAGACCAGCCCACAAAGCCCGAAAGAAAAAGTAGCGCCACAAAAGGCACAACAGCTTGTTGTGTAGTCTCATGAGCTACCCATTCCTTTAAAGACCTCCAAAAACGCTCTCGCTCAAACCGTTTCCGATCTTGAGACTCTTGTTTCCAACGCCTTCTAAAAGACTTCTCTACCCAACGTTCAAACGACAGCTTTTTTGTAATGGACATCTTGCGTTCCACCTCCAAAAGCTGACCAGCATTCAGTTCAGGATTGAAAGTGCTTATTAAATCAAGACTCTTAAGAAACATTTCTACGGCAGCATCTTTGATTGCACATTCATCCTCATCTAAATCACTCCAATCAAGCTCGGGATAAAAACGACTGCGATTGAGCTTTATTTGATCTTCTCCTAGCTGCCCAGGTTCTCTCAACCATCGATCAGTATTGCTATCAAACCTTCGCCAGTAAAGAAATGGATTGATGTAAATGGTCTTGCCAGCAAGCTGAATACTGTCTTGATGAAGACGACGTTGCAACTGCAAGTCCTGCTGTAGGGCTGCTGTCAAGGAACTTATAAGCAGAGGCCTAGAGTATCGAGAGATGAGCTATTGCACCAGTCCCAACTTGATGTGAAAACAAAAAAAAATATTTTTATAAATTTCACCCTGAAAAGAGAACTAGATTTTCATAATAAGAAGTCAAAATTTACTAAATTGGAAATAAGTTTAGTTTGAACACGAAATTTTAACTTGACTTTTGATCCAATCAGCAAAATCTAATGTGCCAAATTTAATGGCCAAGCTGTAATCATTGCATGCCCCTAAATTATCACCAAGCTCATCCTTGGTGACTCCTCTATTGTAATACGCAATTGCATAAATAGGATTTATATTAATTGCTTTTGTAAAATCAGCTATTGCACCTTCCATATCTCCAGTCTTTTTCTTTAAATTGCCACGATTATTATAAGATTGGAAATAATTAGAATCTAACTCTATAGACTTATTAAAGTCAGCAATTGCACTGTCACTTTCTTTAATGGATTTACTTTTAATACTACCACGATTGTAATATGCTCTAGCATCAGGTTGCATCTTAATGACTTGGCTAAAGTCATTAATAGCACCAATATAATCTCCTAAATTATTTCTTGCACTGCCCCGATTAGAATAAGGGTACAAATAATCTGGATTCAAGTCGATAGCCTTATCATAATCAGAAATTGCCGCGTTATAATCAAATAATTCATATTTGGAGTTACCCCTATTATTATAAGCAAATTCATTGCTAGGATTAATCTCTATAGACCTGGTATAATCACTAGTTGCCCCAAGATAATCACCTAATTTATTCTTTATCAGTCCACGATTGTATAGAGCAATATCATTATTAGGATCCATTTCTATTACTTTATTATAATCCAATAAAGCTCCAGAGAAATCACCTAGATTCTTTTTTGCATTGCCACGATTATTATACGCAAGAGCATAATCTGGATTTAGTTGAATAGCCTTGGTAAAGTAAGAAATTGAATCTTTCATCTCTCCCATAATTTTACCTTTAATTATCCCTATATTATAATAAGCAATCGGATTATTTGGATCTATTTCGATTGACTTTTTCAGGTCAATCATTGCGGCAATGAATTTACCATTTTCTGCTTTTTCAATACCTGATTTTAGATAATTAAAAGTATCCTGAGCATGCGCTGTAGAAACATACAGTAAACAAAATAGTATATTGATAAATGCTTTATTAATGAGCGAAGAAATTTGCATTATACTCATTATATGCCAAGCATTATGCAAGAAATACTAAGTATTATTCCCACTCAATTGTACCAGGTGGCTTGCTTGTTATATCCAGAACAACTCTATTCACACCATCAACTTCATTAACTATACGATTAGAAATGCATTCTAAAATCTCATATGGCAATCGAGACCAGTCAGCAGTCATTCCATCCTCACTGGAGACACAGCGCACCACAATTGGCCAATCATAAGTTCGCTTATCTCCCATGACACCCACTGAACAAACAGGCAATAGAACAGCAAATGCTTGCCATAAATCATTATAAACTCCAGCAGTTCTAATTTCTTCACGAACAATCATATCCGCATCACGCAAACAATTAAGCTTTTGATTTGTTACTTCTCCAAGAATACGTATAGCCAATCCTGGGCCAGGGAAGGGATGTCTCCTAACTATCTCATCAGGCAAGCCTAATGATCTCCCAACCTTACGAACCTCATCTTTAAATAAACGCCTTAGAGGTTCAACTAATTTGAATTGAAGATCTTTTGGTAAACCACCAACATTGTGATGGCTTTTAATCTTAACAGCAACTCTTTCTCCGGTCTTAGGATCTAAATTAGTCCCCGCACTCTCAATAACATCTGGATAAAGAGTCCCTTGTGCAAGATAATCAAATGGGCCCAGACGTGAACTTTCTTCCTCAAAAACTCTTATAAATTCAGTGCCAATTATTTTTCGCTTTTGCTCAGGATCAGTAATGCCTTTGAGTTTATTTATAAAACGCTCGCGTGCATTAATATATTCCACATTAATATCAAACTTCTTATCAAAAAATTCCATCAGAAATTCAGGCTCCCCTTTGCGCATAAACCCTTGGTCAATAAACATACAAGTGAGCTGGTCACCTATTGCCTTATTCAATAAAAAAGCAAGGGTTGATGAATCAACCCCTCCTGATAATGCAAGTAAAACCTTTTGCTTTCCAACTTGTGCACGAATTTGAGCTATTGATTCATCAATAAAAGCAGTTGTAGTCCAATCAGCTTTGCAGCAACAAATCTGAGATACAAAATTCCTAATCATTTTCATTCCGTAAGTGGAATGATTAACCTCAGGGTGAAACTGAACACCATATAGTTTTCGTTTATGGTCAGCAATAGCCGCTTCAGCAGTATTTGCTGTATGAGCCAAACGAACAAAACCATCAGGTAATTCTTTCACTGCATCTCCATGACTCATCCACATAGTCGAGCCATTAATTACCTCATTTAGCAATAAAGTTGAATCATCGACCTGTAAAGGTGCTTTACCGTATTCGGCCTTGCCAGTAGCAGGTTCAACAGATCCACCCAACTGATGAACCATTAATTGCATCCCATAACAAACCCCAAGTACGGGAATGTCCAAATCCCAAATTCCAGCGTCACAGAAAGGTGCCTCATCTGCATAAACAGAGCGAGGTCCCCCACTAAGAATGATTCCTTTCGGTGACAATTTCTTCAATTCATTTGAAGAAGTGTGATAGCTCATCACCAAAGAAAAAACATTGTTTTCTCGCACCCTTCTTGCAATTAACTCGGAGTATTGGGACCCAAAATCAAGAATGATGATCTCAGGTTTCCGTTTGTCATCCAGATTGGAATTAAGCATATGAACAAAAAAAGCTTGTAAAAACCGAATAAAGAACTGATCAGATTAGATAAGGAATCAGACCAACTTGTCGAGAGAGACCCCAAAAGCCTCAAGCTGTTTAAAACCTAATGGTCCAACCCAGCGAATTCGACGCTGACGATCAAATAATGTTGCTCCTATCTGAATAGGCCATGAACCGTAATGCCTAACGTAAGCATTACTTCTTTGCTCCACAACATCTGCAATCCTTTTCCAAAGATTTTGAGCAAGATCAAAATTGGATGCCTCTAATAGCAATAGTGCTGCCTCAACAGAATCTGCTTTGCCCATCAGCTTTATCAAATCCAAAGGAATGTCCTCAGCAACGGCCAACGACATGAGTACTTCCAAACGACCATCAGCTAAATGATGATGAGTATGAAATATTCCTCCTGCAAGTTTAATCAATTTGCCGTGATACCCAATTAACAAAAGTTGTTGTACGCCAAACTGTGCTGCTGCAACTAACAAAGGACCTAACCAGTTCCCAACCTTCAAAATCTGTTGAGATGAAAAGCCCAATTTCATAGCCAAGTCAAAACCATTTTCACCAATTACAAAAATCAACTTGCCACTAAAACCAGAAGAAGCACATATCGAACGCAGGGTCTCAATATTGCTTTGCAATTGTTCAGGGGAAGAACTTATTTGCGCCTCCGCTTGAGTTCCGATTAAAGCCAAACCATCAACCACTCCAAAAGCTTCATTACTAGTTCTCTTTGCCAACTCCCTTCCAGCAGGAAAAACAATCTCTAATCTCAACGTCTGTCCAATTGGCACCAACGGCCGAAGATTCAAATGCAACAACTCACGCGCAAAGCCAGACAAACAAAGCTCAGCAGTAGATTGATATCTGCCTACACCAACACCCGCAACAAGAGTTAACCAAGAATCTTTTTCAGAGTCCTCTTCCCCAGATAACTCGGAAAGCTGCTTTTGTAATTGAACACATGCCCAAATCTCTAAACCTTGTGTTAAGTCAAGGGCAATACCAGAGTGCGCATAACTTGTTCCAATGGCTTGTTTTCTATCATCAATTAGTGCAGCAGATGACACAGGAACACGCAATGGTTCCTCTTGATTAGGTAAATGAATTTGTTGAGCCACCTGAAACTGCTTACCAAGCAAGGCTTCAGTAGCAGCCTTGGCAGCGGCAGTCACCCACACAGGAAGAGTTAAGCCTTTAGACCCAGATTGCGAATTGACGATAAAGCGACCTGCTCAATGATTTTTTAGGATGACTCATTCTGAAGCCCGCAACCATGCAGGACAAACTAACCCTGATGATTCCGGGGCCAACACCAGTTCCAGAAAAAGTACTCCTAGCACTAGGTAAGCACCCAATCGGCCACCGCAGTAAAGAATTTCAAGCAATAGTCAGACACACGTCCAAACAACTTCAATGGTTACATCAAACAAAGTGTGATGTACTGACGATCACAGGCAGTGGAACTGCCGCAATGGAAGCAGGAATTATCAACACACTTAGCCGCGGAGACAAAGTGCTTTGTGGAGATAACGGCAAATTTGGAGAAAGGTGGGTCAAGGTTGCCAAAGCATTTGGGCTAGAAGTTGAAGTTATAAAAGAAGAGTGGGGCACTCCTCTCAATCCAGAAAAATTTCAAAAAATACTTTTGGAAGACACCAACAAACAAATCAAGGCTGTCATCCTTACTCACTCAGAAACCTCCACAGGTGTGATCAATGACCTTCAAAGAATCAGCAGCCATGTTCAAAGTCATGGCAAAGCTTTAATCATTGCTGATTGTGTTACCAGTCTCGGTGCTTGCAATGTTCCTATGGATGAATGGGGAATAGACTTAATCGCATCAGGATCCCAGAAGGGGTACATGATTCCACCAGGCCTGAGCTTCATTGCCTTGAGTGATCGTGCTTGGGAGGCTCAAAAACAATCTGATTTACCAAAGTTCTATCTAGATTTGAATAGTTATCGCAAAACTGCAGCTAATAACAGCAACCCATTTACACCATCGGTAAATCTTTACTTCGCTTTAGAAGCTGCATTGACAATGATGGAAGAAGAAGGCTTGCAATCAATTTTTAGTCGTCATGCTAGACATCGTGCAGCAACGCAAGCAGGAATAAAAGCAATGGGACTAACTCTATTTGCTGAAGAAGGTCATGGAAGTCCAGCAATAACAGCTGTTGCTCCTGACAATATTGATGCTGAACAGTTACGAAAAATAGTCAAAGAAAAATTTGACATCCTTCTCGCCGGTGGTCAAGATCATTTAAAAGGAAAAGTTTTCAGGATTGGACACTTAGGGTTTGTTAATGATAGAGATGTTTTAACTGCAATTGGAGCAATCGAAGCCTCTCTTCAAACTTTAAATCTTTTAAAAAAGGAAATGGGTGCAGGCATAGCGGCTACAGCAAAAATGCTTAAATAAACACATCACTAAATCATCCAAAAAATAAATTAGAATATTAAAGATGCGGGTGTAATTCAGCGGTAGAATGTCAGCTTCCCAAGCTGAACGTCGCCGGTTCAAATCCGGTCACCCGCTTAACATAAAAGAAAAAATCTTTGCGCATAGATATGAAAATTTTAGCTTTATTCATAAATAACTCTCAGCAAATTAGCATTTCATCCTCTTGGCTTAATTAGTTGCAAAACTTGAGGGCCTATCACCCCTGCTCTTCTCTCTTGGTCAAGAGCTTTCAAAATGCAACTAGCTGAGGCCTTTAAATCACCTGCTTGAGCATGTATGCCAGCTGACTCAAAAAAATTAACAGCTGTTCGTAAAAAAGCCTCACGTTTCGATTGCGAAGCATTCATGTTGCTGATCTCATAAGAATTAGTTGATTACTAAGCTAATTTTGCAAATCATTAAATTAAAGTTTAACCCAAATTGTGTGTAAAGAATAATCTTGAATTTTCAAGCTCGCTAATTTTTGCAAAAAGACAAATTTCAAGTATTAGTTGGCAGAGGTATTCTAGATTTCTAGCACTATTAGCTGCTATTACCATATTTATCTAAGCTCAAGGGAACTAGAAGCCAAAAACAGCATTATGTTTTTTAGATTGATTGAAGCTAACAATACTGTAATTGGACTACCTTAGCGAAAGCCCTAAAAAATCTTAAAGCCATCTAAGACAGAGGCAAGGAATTTAAAACCAAAGAAGGGCCTTAAAGAATAGAATGAACTATCCTATAGTCAACTAAGAGGCCTTTCATAGATAAAGATATAAATTACTATGCTGCAAATTCATCTGCATCACCTATAAAAGTTAAATCCTCTAAATCATCACAACCATTGCTAGAAGAACTTTCTAATAACTCATGACACTCAGCTAATAACTGATCAACTCCGTCTAACATTTTTAATTCTTCTTCTGGAGGCTGTTGTGTATCTTGGTTTAACTGCTTTTCAAGAAAATGAAGGCGTTCCTCTAATTTCACAAGACGTTGCGAGAGTGCATTAATTGTCTGAGCAAGATCCTCTGCAGTACGCGTAATCCTGAACGAGCATGAAGACACCATAAAATAAGATAGAAATCTCACATGATCACAACACATAGACTGGAATGCCTCAAGTCTAAAAAAAACCATTTAGAAATTTTAATTGCGTAAATACGTCGGCTAAACCTCGTCATTTCCTAAAAAAGTCTGGACAGAAACTGAACACTAGATAATTTAGAAATGTGAATTGCTCCCAATAAGGCCATGGTGAATTCTCGAAGTCTGAAAGTCCTACCCCTAACCGCTTTAGGAGTAATTTGCACAAGCTTTCTAGGATTACCTAGTTTTGCAAGCGATCCGATAGGTGAAAAAGGAGCTAGTGTTTACTGCTTTATGCGAAATACTGGAAACAGCCATCAAGTGAGCTGGGAGGCATCGTACGAAATAATCAAACGGCAAAAAAGCAGTTTTTTCAAAACATCTCCTAAACATGCTGCTGTAATGATCATTGAAACAGTCGTACAAAATCCAGAAAAATTCGAAAAGTGTGGCAACTATCTAGGAGATCTCTTTGCAGCAGAAAATATTGAACCTCTGACTGAAGAAGTCCCAGATGAAAAAGTTGAGCCTGAAACTCCCACAAAAGTCAAAAAAGGAGATCGATATAGCTATTAATAAAAAACACCTTCTCAAATTTCTTTTATTCTCTATATGCTTTTTTGTCATTGGATGTAGACCCAATGACAAAAAAGAGAAGCCTTATTTACAACAAGTTAATATAAATAATTCTTGCTTAGAAAAATTTAATAAAGAAGATCTAAAGCAATCGCTTGAAAACTGCAATGATATGATAAAAAAATATCCCAACAGTCCCAAAGCTTTTTCAGATAGAGCAATAATTAATATGCTCAATGGGGAAGTTTCTACTGCATGTGAAGATATAAAAAAAGCATTCAATTTAATAACCACACAAAAAAGAGAAATTGACCCTTTAATCAAATACCAAATTATAATTCGTAAAAATTCATGCACTAAGATGTAGCTAAATTAAATGTTGCCAAAATAGTACAAGCAATAAATTTATAAAGCTTTTAAAGGCAAGCCAAGTAAGGGATCGCGAGTCAAAATAAGAAAAAAGGTTATAAAATAAATAGCACAAGATTCTTTCTAAATAAATTCTATCTATAGTATATTCTGATTATTTTCTTCTTTATTTAATCATTTAAGGCTACCACCTCTCAAGATTAAAAAATTATCCTATGCTTTTATTGGATAATTTAAAGCTAATAAAAATTTAAATAGAGTTCTCTTCTGAAAAGAAATAAATATTAGCTTTTTCATGCTCAATGTAATAGAAAAAGCCCACTAAACATAAATTGATAGGCACCATTATATGAAATCAACATAACAATCAAGTGCTCAAGTAATCTCAGAAACTCTTAAAACACTATAAAAACTCTAAAAATAAGCATAAATGCATACTTAAACAGATTGACTAGCTAAAGAGTCACGGCAAACTGCTAACAACCGAGACACTCGGATGCAAGCAAGGGATGCTGTTTTCCTAGAAGATCTATGTCCCAAGTTACGGGTAAGACGCTGGAGACAATCTATCCACACATTTACAGGAAATAGTTGCATTTACTGTGGCAACCCCTCTGAATCTATTGATCATGTATTGCCTCGCAGTCAAGGTGGCTTAAGCCTTACAGAAAATTGTGTGCCAGCCTGCCTAGCTTGCAACGGCCACAAATCTGACACAGAAGCATTTGAATGGTATCGACGCCAACGCTTTTATGACCCTCGTCGAGCCATGGCAATACGCGCATGGATGGATGGCGATCTCAATTTGGCATTGAGATTGCTGCAATGGGCTCAACCTCAACAAATCAATAGCAAGGAAGCTTCCCAAACAAATTCAAACAAAAACTGGAAACTTCAAGCAGCCTAAAGAGGCTTACCAAACACGACAAGCTGCTGCCGAATGGTATTTTTCGCAAATGGAAGCAAGTTGATGAGGTTGTTCTGGAACAAAAACAGCAACAAAAGTCAAACACGCAAAAACCATTGCAAAGCCAGTAGAACAACCGCTCTCAATTTTTTGATAAACCCTATGACTTATTTTTCGCGGCAAAATGATACGAGCAGTTGGAGAAAGACTTAAAGGAGTAGCAACCATGGAAAAAATCAACTAGTAATACATTTGTACTCATGCTGAATGATTTTGTCAATCAATGCAAGTCTCTACCAAGCAATTCAAAGCTGCTGATCTTGGGCGGAGGCTATAGCGGACAGCACATTGCGGCCTTAGCCAAAAGCCTTGGCAATGAAGTCATTTGCAGTAGACGCAGCATCAGTAGCCCTGGAGCTGATTGTGCTTTCGACAGCAAAATACAAAAACTGCCTACCAATAACTGTCTTGCCAACGTGACTCATTTGCTCAGTTGTATTCCACCAGATGCAAATGGAAATGATCCAGTGCTTCAAAACTTGAACAGCAAGATAAAAAGCATGCCCCTTCAGTGGGTTGGCTATTTATCCACAACAGGTGTTTATGGAGACTGCAAAGGCGAGTGGGTAAAGGAATCTGACCAACCAAAGCCTCAATTAAAAAGAAGTCAAATAAGACTTCAATGTGAAAAAGCCTGGCAAAAGTCTGGACTTCCTTTACAAATACTCCGCTTACCTGGAATTTATGGGCCTGGACGCTCAGCTATAGACAACATCCGAGCAGGCAAAGCCAAAATGGTAGACAAACCTGGGCAAGTTTTTTCAAGAGTACATATAGACGACATTGCTGGAGCAATATTCCACTTAATTCACTTGGCAAGTGAAGGAACAATGCCAAACATTGTCAACATAGCCGACAACCATCCATCATCCAATGTAGAAGTTATGCAATTCGCAGCATCTCTACTAAAAACCTCCTTACCCCCATTGGAACCATTTGAAATCGCTGCCAAACAAATGAGTCCAATGGCATTGTCATTCTGGAAAGAAAATCGAAAAGTTAGTAATCATCTACTCTGCAATGAACTTGGCTATTCACTTGTACACTCTGACTATCAATCTGGTCTTAAAGACTGTTTCAAATCAAAGCAGTAAAGATCATTAATGAATGATCTGAATAACAAATCACATCTTATCAATCTAAACAAATAAATCTTCTGAAAATGAAAACCATCTATAACAATTTACAGAGTAATGATCACATTGTAATTGCACTTGGTGACCCTGCTGGTATTGGCATAGAAATAACGCTAAAAGCTCTTGGTTCAAATAAATTGCCCACAGAGATGAAGCCATTATTAGTTGGGTGCAAGAAAAATATAAAATTAATTTATTCACAATTAATTTCACAAGGGGTGAAACAACTAGTCGATCCGAAAGACTTGGAAATATTGGATATCCCTTTTCATAATCTCATTAAGCCAGGTCAACCAAATAAAGATTCAGGTGATGCAAGTTTCAGTTGGTTAACAATTGCTGCTGATTTATTAATCAATAAAAAAGCAAGAGCTTTAGTGACAGCACCTATTTCGAAATTCTTCTGGCATCAAGCTGGACATATTTACCCTGGCCAAACAGAGCGCCTAGCAGAAATTTCTGGGACTAGTAATCCGTCAATGTTATTCACCGCTATCTCCCCAATTAACGGATGGAGGCTAAATACATTGCTCGCCACTACTCACATTCCACTTTCAGAGGTTCCCAAACAGCTTTCGCCAACCCTTGTAGAAGAAAAACTAAATGCACTTTTAAATTTTTGCAAAACCTTTAAAAACAATCCGAGGCTAGTAGTCGCTGGACTAAATCCTCATGCTGGAGAACAAGGAAAACTTGGCAGTGAAGAAAATGACTGGCTTATACCACTACTAAAACGCTGGAAATTAAAACATACAGATGTACAACTTGATGGTCCAATTCCCCCAGATACATGCTGGCTTTCCGCTGCAAAAGCTTGGCAAAAAAGTCCCACTTTAAACAGCCCAGATGGAATTCTTGCTTTGTATCACGATCAAGGATTAATACCTATAAAACTAATTGCATTCGATCATGCTGTTAATACAACACTTGGGCTTCCATTCATCCGCACTTCACCAGACCATGGAACAGCATTTGACATCGCAGGCAAAGGTTTAGCTAACTCAACAAGCATGTTTGCCGCACTCAAGACGGCTTGGGAGTTAAGTAATCAAAAATAATTATCCTGGTTTAACTCTCATCAAAACCTCGCCAAACTCAACGGGAGTTCCATTTTCTACAAGTATTTCAATAACTTCACCACTAACCTCTGACTCCAGCTCATTCATCAATTTCATAGCTTCAAGTATGCAAACAGTTTGTCCAACCCCTATGCGACTTCCAACATCGACAAATGAAGGTTCACCTGGAGCTGGAGCCCTATAAAACGTTCCTACCATAGGGGCTGTGACATCAACCAAATCAGCCCTCGCTGCAGGGACCGCAGGAGGCGGGTTGCTAGGCGGAGATGGTTCAACCTTTACTGTCTGTAACTGTTGGGATGGTGCTTCAGCAACAGGATGCACATTTGCACCCGGAGACAATACGGAAGAGGCAGGCAGGTTTCTCCTGACCTCTAAACGAAAATCCTCTCCTTCCAAACGAAATTCTTGTATATCGCTGTCAGCCAAAGCAGCCAACAAACGATGAAGCTCGTCATGGTCAAGCTGTATAGACATTAGTTCTCTCGTCCGAGGTAGCTGTCATTACGTGTATCAACTTTAATTTTCTCACCAATAGAAATAAAAAGGGGAACCATAACTTGTGCTCCAGTCTCCAGGATGGCAGGCTTTGTTCCTCCTGTTGCAGTATCTCCTTTAACACCAGGATCAGTCTCCTTTACTTCAAGGACAACAGAATTGGGCAATTCAACCTCAAGAGGTTTGCCATTCCAAGAAACCACATTCACCTCCATACCTTCCTTAAGATATTTGCGCCCACCCCCAATTTGGGTTGAAGTAAGTCTAGTTTCCTCATAAGTCGACATGTCCATAAAAACATAATCTCCTGATTCCATATAAGTGTGTTGAAGAGTGGATTTTTCCAACAAAGCCTGAGGCACCATCTCCCCTGCCCTGAAGGTCTTCTCCACAACATTGCCAGCTTGAACAGCTTTCAATTTGGTACGAACAAAGGCTGAACCCTTACCAGGTTTAACATGTAGAAATTCCACAACACGCCAAACAGCACCATCTAACTCAATAGTGGTGCCTGTGCGGAAGTCATTACTAGAAATCATTTCCGTGGCATATTTCACGTGATCATAAGACTGTGCGAAAGTCATACATCACCTTTATCCCCAATGGTTAATAAGACGTTCGTTAGCTCTCTCTTGGCACTATTGACAGCAATAGGTCTGGGATGGAACCAACCCGCAATAGCCTCGCTGCCTCCAGGCAATGCAGTTAAAGATCCATATGCAATTTTGAGGAATGCATTGCCTATAGAGCAAAAAGATCTTCGTGAAATACAACACAAGCTTGAAGATACTAGTGATCTAGTACGCAGTAGTCGCTGGCCAGCAGTTAGTAAAGCCGTATCTTCTGGACAATTCAGAGTAAGCAATAGGAAGAATGAAATTCTTAATTCAATTTCATCTGAACGCAAAGCTGAAGCAGAAAAGATTCTCATAAAGCTCAAAACAAGTTTGGCATCACTTAGCGAACTAGCTAATAGCAAAGACAAAGCACAATTTATTGATGAAAGAGCAAATAGCCTGAAGCAAATAGGTGATTTAGAGGCACTTGTACTAGGGGACAAGTTTCCATACACAATTCCAGAAAAATTTGACAACCTTCCCCGTCTTCTCGGTCGAGCAAATGCATCAATTCAGACAAGTAAAGGAAACATGAAAGCAGTAATTGATGGATATAATGCACCTTTAACTGGAGGAGCTTTTGTAGACCTGGCTATAAAAGGTTTCTATGACGGATTACCCATTAATAGAGCCGAAGAATTTTTTGTGCTACAAACTGGAGATCCTAAAGGTCCAGCGACAGGATATGTAGATCCAGATACTGATCAAGAAAGAAATGTACCTCTTGAAATAAGAATTCCAAATCAAGAAAATACAATTTACAGCAATACTTTTGAAGAACTTGGACTCTATACAGAAGTTCCTGTCTTGCCATTTGCAACTCCTGGAGCACTGGGTTGGTCACATTCTGTCAATTCCGTAGATGATGGTTCTTCCCAATTCTTCTTTTTTCTTTATGATGCTGAGCTCAATCCAGCAGGAAGAAATCTAATTGATGGGAACAATGCAGCGTTTGGTTATGTCATTGAAGGAGCAGAAGTACTAAACAAATTAGATGTGAATGATCAAATTATCTCTATCAAAATTAATGATGGCGTAAATCGATTAAAAGCCCATGCATGAGGAATAAAAATTGAATGAAAGTCTAAATCAAATAGGTGAAAGAGAAATCCTCAATCGCCTTAAGAGATTTATGCCCATTGGGCAAATTGAAGACGACACTGCACAAATCAGTCCTCAAGGAAAGAACATACTTGTCAATACCGATGTACTGGTTGAAGACGTCCACTTCAGTGATCAAACCACTTCACCTGAAGATGCTGGATGGAGAGCAATAACAACTAATCTTTCAGATCTTGCCTCAAGTGGTGTAGAGGAAATTCTTGGAATAACAGTTGGAATGATTGCCCCAGCAAATACACCATGGAGTTGGGTCGAAGGTGTTTATACAGGAATCGACAAAGCTCTTACAAAGTTTGGAGGAAAAGTAATTGGAGGAGATTGCTCATCTGGGAACCAAAAGGTTTTAGCAATAACTGCAATTGGTACCGTTGGAAAACTTCGACTACACCGATCCGAGGCAATGGATGGTGATCTACTTGTAGCAAGTGGTCCTCATGGTTTAAGCAGACTTGGCTTAGCCCTATTAAAAAAAGAGCCCCTTATGACAAACAAGCCATTAAGTGAGAGGCTCAAAGCCGCCGCGATCGAAGCCCACAAGCGCCCCAAACCTCCATTAGAAGCTCTCACAGAGCTTATGGCATGCAAGCCAACTAAAGTGCCATGGAGAGCAGCAGCCACTGACAGCAGTGACGGACTTTTAAACGCAGTAGAAAATCTTTGCATTAGCAGTCAATGTCAAGCAGAACTTGATCTAGCAAGTCTTCCACGAGAAAAAAATTGGCCTTTAGGCTCAAATTGGGATGAATGGTGCCTTAGTGGAGGTGAAGACTTCGAATTAATCCTAAGCATTCCACCACTTTGGGCAAAAGCACTAATCAAGGCTTTTCCGTCCAGCAAAATAATCGGATTAATAAAGTCAGGGCCACCAAAATTATCTTGGAATGATGGGCAAGAAATAAAACAATCTAAAATTAATGAATTCAAACATTTTTAAACTAAAACGCCCCTTCTAAATTGTTAATTAGAAGGGGTAAAAATCACTTTAAAACCCAAGACTATTTCCAATTCTTAGAAACAATCTCAGCCAAATCGACAACTCTTTGGCTATAACCCCACTCATTATCGTACCAAGCAAGTACTTTAATCAAATTTCCATCAATCGACATTGTTAAAGCCTCATCTACAATTGTTGATTCATTAGTTCCTGCATAGTCTGTAGAAACTAAAGGCAAATCTCCATATTTAATAATTCCTTTCATAGAACCTTCTGAAGCTGACTTTAATGAAGCGTTAACTTCTTCTGCAGTTGTAGGGCGACCAGATTCAAAAACCAAATCAACTGCAGAAACATTTGGAGTAGGGACTCTCATTGCTATCCCTGTAAGTTTACCCTTCATTTGAGGATAAACTAGGGCTACAGCTTTAGCCGCTCCTGTAGAAGTTGGGACAATATTCATAGCAGCAGCGCGAGCCCTTCTGAGATCCCTATGACTATTATCCAAAATTCTTTGATCGCCAGTATAACTATGAATCGTTGTCATCAAACCTTTGTTAATTCCAAAAGTCTGATCAAGCACTTTGACTATTGGAGCTAAACAATTTGTGGTGCAACTTGCATTACTCAGAATATCAAAATCTTCATGTCTATATTGATCTGCATTAACTCCAACAACAAAGGTTCCTACTCCATCGCCTTTTCCAGGTGCTGTCAAAATTACTTTCTTAGCACCAGCTTGAATATGTTTACTTGCACCCACATCAGTATTAAAAACACCTGTAGATTCAATAACTAAATCTATACCCCATTCTTTCCAAGGGAGATTTAATGGATTTCTGTCAGAAAAGCACTTTATGGTCTTCCCATTAATAACAAATTTGTCATCAGTGTGACTAATCTCAGCATCTTTTATCTGCCCAAGAATTGAGTCATATTTCAACAGATGAGCACATGTCTTGGGATCAGAGGTGACGTTGATTCCAACGACTTCAATGCCTGTGTTAGCGCCTCTACTCAACCAACAACGCATAAAATTCCGCCCGATTCGGCCAAAACCATTTATCGCAACACGCAGAGTCATATGAAAAGCGGAAAAACCGCAGGGTTATTAGGCCGCCGATCATACAGACATGAGCATCACTCTCAATAAATTTTCTGTGCGTTGCACAAAAAATTAGATCTCAATCCCATACAGAAATCGCCAAAACGCTAGAAAAATTGAGAAGGCAAGCGATAAATAGAACAGTGCCTTATCTTTCAAGCCTCTAGAAGAACCCATTGGTCAATCTGCTTCCTAATCAACGTTGCATCCACTTCATAGGGATTGGGGGCATTGGCATGTCTGCATTAGCGATAATCCTCGCTAAGCGTGGATACTCCATCTCAGGCTCAGACAAAAAGGACAGCCATAGCCTTAAACATTTGGCAGCTCAAGGCATAAAAATTTTTAAAGACCAAAACTCAAAAAACATCCAGGAACTTTGTAAAGGAAATTTTTTACAACCTTTAATAGTTGTCAGCACAGCAGTCCCTGCAAACAATTCAGAACTAAGAGCAGCCAAGAAAAATGGCTTGAAAATCGCGCATAGGTCTGACATCCTTGCTGCCCTGATTAAGAAGCAAGCATCAATAGCTGTGGCTGGGAGTCACGGTAAAACAACCACGAGCACCTTTATTGCCACTTTGCTAACCAAAAGCAATCAAGACCCTACTGCTGTGATTGGTGGTGTCTTGCCTTACTTAAACACGAATGGCCATGTAGGACGAGGAAAATGGCTGGTTGCAGAAGCAGATGAATCTGATGGAAGCCTCTTGAAATTCAAAGCTGAAATAGGCGTAATTACAAATCTCGAACTCGATCACACTGACCATTACACAGATCTAAAGGCATTAATAAAAACAATGAAAAGCTTTGGTAGAAACTGCAAGCAATTGCTTGCAAACAACGATTGCCCAAATATAAGAAAAAACATCAAAGCCACTGCATGGTGGTCAACCAAAACAATCAAAGGTGTTGATTTTGCCGCTTTGCCTAAAAAAATTCATGGAAATAAAACAATTGCAGATATATACGAAAAAGGCCAACTTATTGGACAAATTGAAATTCCAATTCCTGGAATACACAATTTAAGCAATGCAATCGCTGCTATAGCAGCATGCCGGTTGGCAGGAATATCTTTTGATCTTCTCAGAAAGAATCTGTACTATCTCAAAACGCCTGGTAGACGTTTTGAGTTTCGAGGTATCTGGCAAGGACGACAAATTGTTGATGATTATGCACATCACCCAAGCGAAGTTGAAGCCACTCTAAAAATGGCACGTTTAATGATTAACAGTGATGCAATTCCGCTGCCCAAATCGCCCAAAAGAATTGTGACGATATTCCAAGCACATCGTTACAGTCGACTACAACAATTTTTAAACGATTTCGCAATTGCACTGGGCGAATCAGATCTTATTTTAATCGCTCCTATTTATTCAGCTGGAGAAACTCCTATCAAAGGAGTAAACAATGAGATTCTTTTAAGCTGCATAAGAAAACATTATTCAAGCATACCAATCCTAATAGCCAATGAGCTAAATAAACTCCCACATCTTCTAGAAAAAAATACTCAAGAAGATGATCTTATTTTAACTCTTGGGGCAGGTGATATAAACAAGTTATGGGGAATTTTACAGCCATATAAAGAAAACAATAAATGGGAAGGCTCACAAATTGCAGCATGAAGTTTTGAGCAAAATAAGAATAGAGACTTTCACACCTCTTTCCAAATTCACCACTTGGAGAGTAGGTGGTGCTGCTCAATGGCTGGCAGAGCCAAAAAACATCGAGGAAATAAAATTTCTAACTTCCTGGGCTAACAAAAAAAATCTGCAATGCCAAATAATTGGAGCAGGATCCAATCTTTTAATAAATGATTCAGGGTTAAAAGGACTAAGCATTTGCATGAAAAAACTCAATGGCAGTCAACTTGACCTAGAAAATGGCGTTATAGAAGCATGTGGTGGTGAACACCTTCCTACTTTGGCCAGACAAGCTGCAAAAGCTGGGCTACATGGTCTTGAGTGGGCAGTAGGCATCCCAGGAACAATAGGAGGAGCAGTCGTGATGAATGCCGGAGCTCAAGGAGGTTGTACAGCAGATTCTCTTCAATCCATAAAAGTAATTTCAATGCAAGGTGGCGAGCCCTTCGAAATAAAGAATGAAGACCTTAATTTTGGATATCGCTCAAGTCTTCTCCAACAAGAAAAGCTAATTGTCCTATCTGCCCGTTTTCAACTAGAGCCTGGACATGATCACAAAAAACTCACTCGTATAACCAACGAAAATCTAAATCGCCGCACAACCACACAGCCATATCATTTGCCTAGTTGTGGAAGTGTTTTCAGGAATCCAGAACCACTAAAAGCAGGCCGTTTAATTGAAGACCTAGGATTAAAAGGTCACAAAATAGGGGGGGCAGAAATTTCAAACATTCACGCCAACTTCATCGTCAATAATGGACAAGCCACTGCTAAAGACATCTATGATTTAATAATATTCGTACAAAGGCAAGTAAAAAAAACGCATGGCTTTTTACTACATCCAGAAGTAAAACAACTTGGTTTTAATACAACCACCTAATCTCCTAATTCGTCCAATAAAGACATGGCAGCATTCGGACTTCCAAACTTCGGGCAACTAACAGAAGCTTTGCGAAAAGCCCAACAAATACAAAAAGACGCTCAAAAACTCCAAGAGGAGCTAGAAGCATTAGAACTCGAAGGAAGCAGCATCAATGGAAAAGCAATTGTATGGCTTTCTGGCAACCAAGAACCAATCAGAGTAAAAATTGACCCATCACTCCTTAAAGAAGGACATGAAGCAACTGAAGCCTCAATTCTTGAAGCTTTTAAAGCGGCTTATGAAAATTCAACTACAACAATGAAAAATAAAATGGAAGATCTCACTGGAGGCTTAAATTTAAATCTACCTGGGATTAGCACAGAGAATTAATCATCTGATTCAAAAGTTGCCTGTATTGGGTATATCGCTCCCAGTTTTTATCAACAGTACATCCAGGTTCATCACGATGTAAGCAATCACGAAATTTACAAGTGGCAGTCTGCAATTGACTTCGAATTTCAGGAAATAAATAATGCAAATCTTTTGGCTTAATCTTGATATCTGGTCTATTGAAACCAGGTGTATCAGCAACAAACCTATCTACACCTACTGGATAAAGTTGAACATGACGGGTTGTATGCTTACCACGCTTTAATTTTCCAGACAAATCTCCTATATGAATTGATTCGTTAGGGAGCAAATAATTAAGTAAGCTACTTTTTCCTACACCAGAAGGTCCACACAATACTGCCAATCGAGTACGTCTAATTTGCTCCATTAAAATATCAAGCCCTTGACCATTTTTGACTGAAACTGCTAATGATTTATAACCCCAGCTTTGCATACGATTAAGATGAGCATCCAACTCTTTAGAAAGCGCTAAATCACTCTTATTAATTATCACGCTGACATTTAAATAACTTTGCTCTGCTGTTAATAAAAACCGACTGGCTTGTTCCAAATCAAAACCAGGACTGTGAATGGAAAGGACAACAAAAACATGAGTGACATTTGCAACAGGAGGTCTAAAAAGCAGATTTCTTCTTGGATTTAATTTGAAAATAACACCTCTATGTAAATTCCAATCAATTGACTCTATGCAAACATAATCTCCAACATTCACAAAAGACCCTCTATGAGCCAAGCTTCTTCTTAAAGTACACAAAATTTTCAACTCATTGTGATTCTTTAATGAAGCTTCTAAAGGCAAAATACCTAGCCCTTCTATTTGAACTATATAATAATTTGCTTTAATTGCTAATACTATTCCTTGAAAATTATTCAAGTCACCGAACACAACAAGTCACCATTAATTTAATCCAATCAGAATCTTGCTGTTTAATCTCCACTTGATGTCCATCTTTTCTCAATCCATATACAACCATTTCCTCAGGTTCTCCTTTGTCTAGAAGTACTTCTAAACATTCTTGAGGAGACAACTCTTCCAATGCAAGACGGCAACGAATAAAATTTACCGGACAAGGTGTCCCGCGAAGATCTATGGATGATGCAGAAAGTGATTCTGACATCATTTACTTTGTCGAAATAATCTTGAAAAAAGACCGCTATTATGGTGATGATTTTGAAGTCCTTTTGCAGAATAATGAGTGGCCAATTGTTCTAGCAATAAACGTTCTTCATCACTAATTTTTTTAGGTAAGCTAACATTCACTAAAATAGATTGATTCCCTCTAGCAACAGGATTTCCAAGCTTAGGTATGCCTTTATTCTCTAAAGTTAAAACTGAATTAGGCTGAGTACCTATAGGAATCTCTAAAGATGTTAGCCCATCGACTGTCTCAACTTGAATCGTATCACCAAGAATTGCTTGTAAGTAACTAACATTAATCTCCGTATGAATAGTCAATCCATCACGTCTTAACTTTGGATGACTTTTAACTTTCAAAAAAACATAAAGATCACCTGAAGGTCCACCACGCAATCCAGCATTCCCTTCACCTGAAACTCTTAAACGAGTTCCAGTATCAACTCCGGCAGGAATATTTATTCTCAATTTCTTTCTTACTTGTTTAACTCCTTGTCCTGCACAAGTGCCACATGGATCGGCAATAACTTGACCAGTCCCAGAGCATGCAGGGCATTCAGCTACCTGAGTAAAGCTTCCAAATGGGGTTCTTGTTGCCCTCCTAACCTGACCAGCCCCTCCACATGTAGTGCATGTAGTTGGCCCAGTACCTGTCCTGGCGCCAGAGCCACGACAACTATCACAAGTTTCTAAATGAGGAATCTTTATTTCCCTTTCCTGCCCAAAAACAGCTTGTTTAAACTCAATAGTGAGGTCATAACGTAAGTCATCGCCTTGTTGTGGTCCTCTACGCTGCGAACGAGCACCACTAGCACCTGCACCTCCAAAACCACTAAAAAAGGTTTCAAAAAGATCTGCAAAGCCTCCCATATCACCCATATCAGGCATCCCACCACCACCTAAACCAGCCTCACCAAACTGGTCATAGCGTGCACGTGTTTGTGGATCACCTAGCACTTCATAGGCTCTACCTATTTCTTTAAACCGATCTTCAGCCCCAGGCTCTTTATTAATATCTGGATGATATTGCCTGGCTAAGCGGCGATACGCTCTTTTAAGAGTGTCACCATCAGCATCTCTGCTAACTCCCAATAGCTCGTAATAATCAGCCATCAAATTTTTGACACCATTTCACAGTAATTGCCAAGTGCATCAATCAAACCTCCTTAGGAGAAGGCTCAGCACCTTCAGTGCTATCCAATTCTTTTGAAGCTTCTTCAGAAGATTCAAAACCGCCATCTTTTGGACCTGGACCCATAGAAACCTTTACAAGCGCATGACGTAATACTCGTCCATTTAAGTGATAACCACGCTGTAATTCTTCAATAACTATATCTTCAGGCTTCTCATCACTTGGTTCTCGTAGAACAGCTTCATGAAGGGTAGGGTCAAACAGTTGACCAACAACTCTCATCGGAGCCACTCCCAATTGTTTAAGGACGTCTACAAGTTGCTTATAAAGGCCCTGATAACTTCTATGTAAAGCCTGTGCTTCTTCCCCTTGAGGCTCGAGCTGTTGCCTAGCTCTTTCAAAATTATCAACAACCGGAAGAATGGAACTAAGAGTCGTACAAGTTAGTTGTAACCGAAGATCATCTTGATCGCGACTTTGCCTCTTTCGAAAATTATCAAAATCAGCAGCAATCCTTACATATTGACCATGCAAAGTCTCGTGCTCTTTCTCAAGTTGCTGCAAACGTGCTTCATTATCTCCGTGCTGACCACTCTGAATATCAGAACCATCTGCATCTGAAGCAATGGGATCTGCAGCAGCAAGAACTTCTTTAATTGACTCAACATCCTGTTGTGTACTTCTAGGCTTTGTCGAAGCTCCCTCAGAATCTAAATGAGGGTTGATATCTTTTAAGTTTGAACCATCTGAACCATTACTAGAAGATTCTGTTCCAGAAACAGACACATCCTCACTCATAAAAACCTCTTAAGCATTCTCATTAAGACATTTTGAAGGACCAATAGGGTTTCGCACAAGCTGCGGAAGCCCGCACCTCCTTTTCATTAATTCTAAAAAAACAAATTACCTAACAGACCAAAAGGAATTAAGCAAAGAGCATTTCAGATCAAAAGGAGCAATTGCAGACTTATAGAAACCACTAAAATAATTATTAATCAGATGAAGAATTCAAACCTATGCCAATTGCTTTTCCAGCCAACCAGCCACTAGTCCAACAATGTTGAAAGTTATATCCTCCTGTGACACCATCTATATCTAAAAGCTCACCAGCAAAATACAAACCAGGGAACAACCGGCTTTCCATAGTTGCAAGATTTACTTCTGATAAATTAACTCCACCAGCAGTCACAAATTCTTCTCCAAAAGGTCCCCTTCCAGAGATATCAAATGAATTAGACAATAATTTTTTAAGTAATTTTTTTTCAAATTTAGAAGTGAGCTCAGACCATCTCATTGATGAGTCAATTTCTAACTCCTTTAAAAAAGTCAACCACAAGCGCTTTGGCAATGAAGGAAATGGAGAAGTGTTTCCTAATTGTTTTCTAGCCGCAGAATAACGAACTTCTTTCAACGTATTACCTGCGATAATATAGTCGCTATTGATCCAGTTAATAGATAATCGAGCATTATAATCATTTATATTAAGCTCCCTAGCAGCAAAAGCAGATAAGCGAAGAATTGCTGGGCCACTAAATCCCCAATGAGTAATCAAAATAGAACCACGTTCTTGAAATGTTGTTTCACCTACAAACAACTTAAGACTAACATCATTTAAAGAAATACCTGAACATATATTTAAAAAAGATGCTCGGGATGTAAGCGAGAATAAAGAGGGTACAGGTTTAACAATAGAATGGCCAAACGAAGATGCCAATCTCCGCCCCGAAGGATGTCCACCTGTTGCTAGCAAAACTTTTTGAGTCTCAATTGGCTGAGAATTCTTTGGAAAAACGCGAAACAAACTATTTTTTAAAGCATCAATTTTATGTACAGGGCTATTAGTAAAACATTGCACTCCAATAGCTTTTGCAGCATTACTCAAACAATTAATCACATCAGAAGATGAATTAGTAATTGGAAACATTCTCCCATCTTCCTCTGCAATCAAATCCAATCCTTTTTGACAAAACCAACTAACTGCATCACCTGTAGCAAAACGACTAAAGCTTCCTAACAAAGGTAAACGACCACGTGGATAATTAGTCACCAAATCAGTTGGGTCCCAACAAGCATGCGTAACATTGCATCTTCCACCACCACTAATACGAACTTTCTCAAGCGTTTTTGCACTAGCTTCCAACAAACGAACTTTTGAAAGGCCCGTTTCAGCTGCTGTGATAGCGCCCATAAATCCCGCTGGGCCACCGCCAACGACGATCAATTCAAATGGTTGCTTTTGGTTGGAAAGTGAGCGCAATGCCGTTATTGCAATAACGTTTACCTGTAGGTCTTGGACCGTCATTGAAAACGTGTCCTTGATGTCCACCACAACGAATACAGTGATATTCTGTTCTTGGAACAATCAATTTGTAATCTACTTTTGTACTAATAGCATTGGGTAAAGACTCCCAAAAACTAGGCCATCCAGTTCCACTATCAAATTTTTTTTCAGAAGAAAATAAAGGCGCCTCACAACCCGCACAAAGAAAAATTCCCTCACGTTTCTCATCATTCAACAAGCTAGAAAAAGGAGGTTCAGTTCCTTCCTCTCTCAAAACTTTGTATGCCTGTGGAGAAAGCCGTTTACGCCAAGCTGCATTACTTAAAGACCATGAGACATCTTCAGCCTTGGAAGCCGCTAAAACTTCACTCGACTTTGAAAAAATCCCCAGAATTCCTGTAAGTAAACCCATGAAAAAAACACGCCGACTAAAAAACACGAAACACCTCAAACAAGGAGTAACAAAGTCAATTAAAACGTTTCTAATCAAGAACTAATCAACTATTCATGATGAATAAAGAAATGGTTCTTAAACCCACACGAATCATCAATCCTGCATATCGCTTCAGCGTTGCTCCAATGCTGGACTGCTCTGATTCTCACTTCCGAGTTCTAATGAGGCAAATCAGTCGACGAGCTTTGTTATATACAGAAATGGTTGTGGCAAATGCTTTATTTCACAGCAACCGCAAAGGCAATCTTTTAGATTTTACTCCAATAGAAAAACCAATTTCTCTTCAAATTGGTGGTGATGATCCAAAACTTTTATTTGAAGCTGGAAAGTTTGCCAAAGATTGGGGATACGACGAAATCAATTTGAATGTTGGTTGTCCTAGCCAAAGAGTTAAATCTGGGAATTTCGGGGCTTGCCTAATGGCCAATCCTGATCAAGTTGCACGTTGTGTAGAAGCAATGGCAACAGGTAGTCAGCTACCAGTGACTGTGAAACACCGAATAGGAATTGACAATCTAGATAGCGATAAATTGCTTAAACAATTTGTTAATCGTGTTGCCTCTGCAGGTGCAGAACGTTTTGTAGTACATGCAAGAAAAGCATGGTTAGAAGGTTTAAATCCAAAACAAAATCGAACAATTCCGCCACTTCAATATGATCGAGTCGCAAAACTCAAACGAAGTTGTCCTGATCTAATAATCGAATTAAACGGAGGGTTAAATACACCAATTGATTGCATCAAAGCACTAGAAACTTTTGATGGCGCAATGGTAGGAAGGGCAGCTTATTCTCATCCATTACGATGGCAACAAATAGATGAAATAATTTTTGGGGACCAACCTCGTTGTATTCGCGCTTCAGAAGTTATTAGAGGACTAATACCTCATACCCAAAACCACCTAAACAAAAACGGCAAAATCTGGGATATTTGCCGTCACGTTATTCAATTAGTTGAAGGAGTCCCGGGTGCTCGCCTATGGAGAAGGGAGTTCTGCAGAAACGCTCAAACAGCTAAAAGAGATATAAATATTCTGGAAGAAGCAGCTCGAAAATTAGAGGATAAGGGGCTGTAAAGGTTTATCAAACCTCTGCGCCACCGTAATCACCATCACCTCCATTTTCAGAGCCTGAAAACCCAGCACTGTCATCAGTAGCAGTTCCGCGACGTCGACGACTGCGACCCTCATCGCGATCAGAAGAATCAGAAGAAGAAGAACCACCGCCATAACTGCGATCTTCCCA